>JACORX010000180.1 GCA_016179165.1 Candidatus Rokuibacteriota bacterium
CCGACGTGCACAGGATGTACGAGCGCCTGCCCGCGTAGGGCGAGCCGTCAGGAGAGTTTCATGGCGACCAGCAGCTACACGGCGATCCTAGAGAGGGACGGCAATCTCTACGTGGCCCTGTGCCCCGAGCTCGACGTCGCGAGCCAAGGGGCAACCGTTGAGGAAGCGATCACCAATCTCAAAGAAGCCGTCGATCTCTTCCTGGAGTCGGCCGACCCCAACGAGGTCAAGCGGCGCCTTCACAGCCTGTGCCCAATCATTCCGAGTTGAAGATCGGAACCCTTCTGTCGATCATCCGGCAAAACGGCGTGCCACGCGCTGAGTTCGAATCGTAGCCGAGGCGGAGGAAGCCGCCGGCGCCGCGTCGTCGCCAAAGATGCTGCGGGGCGCGCTCATCCAGGGCGTGCCGCCGCTGGTCTTCCTGCTCGCCGCCGCCTACACGCGCCTGGGCTGAGGCGTCCGCCGGCCTCTGATCAGTCCCCCGCCTTGACCTCGGCGAAGAGCTGCTTGGCGACGAGGAAGGCCTCCCGGACGAGCGGCGCGCCCACGTAGCCCGACAGGTGGAGGAGCACTTCCGTCAGCTCATCCTCGGTCCAGCCCTGGCGAAGCGCCATGCGCAGGTGGATGGCCAGCTCGGGCGCCTGCCCGGTCGCGGCATCCGACACCACGCAGACCAGCGAGCGGGTCTTGAGGTCGAGCCCCGACCGCGTCCACAGCGTCCCGAAGACCGTCTCGGTCACGACGTCGATGAACTTGCGCGTCGTGGGATCGTCGTACGTCATCTTGTTCGCCCGCTCGACGTAGGCGTCACCCAAGAGCTTGCGGCGCATCTCGCTTCCCTTCCGGTACGCTTCCGAGTCCGGCATGTGGGTCTCCTTGTGCCTCAGTCGATGGGGACGAAGATGCAGTGACGGATCTTGGCTTCGAGCGCCTTCGAGAGATGGCCCTTGCCCCAGGTGTCCTCGACGAGGACGACCTCGCCGGCCTTCACGCGCCGGGTCTCGCCGTCGCTCGCGGTCAGCTGCACGCCCGCGTCGAGGTTGATGATGTACTGCCGCCGCGGGGCGGGGTGCCAGTCGAGGTCGTAATCGGTCGGCACCTCGCGGAAGATGATCCCGGTGGCCGGCAACCGCGCCGACACCCGCCCGGACTTGGTCGGCTCCTGGAACTCGATCTCGACATCCTCGAAGTGCGATTCACCCTTCTCGTCCGTGTACAGCCGAATGATCTTCATAGCGCTCCTCCCGCACCGTACCGCTTGCGGCGCATGTGTTTGAACATTCCAGTCTCCGAGACTACCCGATATCCGCCCCGTACTTCTCGGATCATAGCCTGTCTCCCCGAGGGCCGCGTCCTATCCTTCGAGCTGGGAGATCATCGCGTTCGCCCGCCGGACCCGGCGGCTCAGCTCGCACCCCAGGTTGGTCAAGAGCTTGATCGCGATTGGGTGGTGATCCCTCACCAGCGCGCCAAAGGCTTCGTCGGAGAGAACGTAACAGACTGCTTCCTCGTCGGCGGTCACCGTGGCCGAGCGCGGCTGGTGGTCGAGCAGCGCCACCTCTCCGAACACGGTGCCCGCGGAGAATGAGGCCAGCCGGCGCTGCCGGTCCTGTCCCGGCATCCCGACCCTCACGCTGACCGTCCCACGCGAAATCAGGAAGAGGTCCCGATCGAGGCTGCCCTCCTTGATGACAACTTCGCCCGGACCATACGTGCGGCGAGCGAGGAGAATCCGCACGACCGCGCATTCCGCCTTGGTCAAGCCCTCGAGAACGCTCAGGCGGTCCATAGCGATCTCGCTGGTCAGCAGCACGTCCCCCGCCGCGTGTGCCCGGATCACCTGCTCCTCCGCCCATTCGAGCGCCGCGTCGGTATCGGCGAAGAGCGCGCCGGCACCCAGCGCGCCCGCCACGCCCAGGTCGCGCAGGACGGTCGACACGAGGTGGTTATCGTGCGGGTGGCTCAAGAGCAGGCGCCCGCCCTGCTTCCTGAGGCGCTCGTGTATCTGGATCAGGATGCGCGCGCCGGTGGTGTCGAGCTCGTTGACGCGCCTCAGATCGAGCACCACCTGTCTGGCGCCCTCGCGCCCGGCCACCTCGACGCGGGTTGCGAGGTCCTCGGCCGTGCCGAAAAAGATCGGCCCTTCCAACTCGAAGACGACGATCTGCTGTCCGTGCGCCGCGAGGATCTCCATCAGCTTCGGGTCCCGCGCCTTCCGCGACCGCACCGCGTCCCCCCGATACGTGCGCCGCTGCACGGACCTGCTCATGCGGATGATGAAGAACAGGACCGCGACGGTCACGCCCATCGCCACGCCCACCACCGGGTCGAACAACAGGATGCTCGCCCCGACCAGAAGCGCCACCAGGAGATCCAGCGCCATCCTCCGCCAGTGGATGAGGTCGCCCGCGATCGTCCGCCAGAGCAGCCTGAGGCTCCACTGGTCGAAGAGCTGGACGCCGACGACGAACAGCATCCCGGCGATGACCACCCGTGGCAGGAGGGCGATGGCCGGGCCCAGGAAGAGCACGGCCAATAGGACCACCACGGCGGCCGCCAACGACGCCAGCCGCGTCCGTCCCCCCGCACGGTGGCTGGCGGTGCTCGCCCCGAGGTTCACCCCGCTGGCGATCCCCCCGAAGCAGGCCGCAGTCATGTTGCCCACGCCGATGCGCACCAGCTCCCGGCTGCCGCGGGACCGCTCCCCGGTCACGCCGTCCATCACCTTGGCGCAGAGGAGGACATCGAGCGACGAGACGATCGCCAGGCTGAAGGCGCCTACGGCCAGGGTGAGGAGCGCGGGCCAGGCCTGGCGCTCGGCCAGGAGCTGGCCGAAGCCCGGGAGATACGTCGGCAGCAGCGAAGCCTCCGGCATCGGCCCGACGACGAGGCCGAGCTGCGGGCCGTAGCCCGCGCCCGACAGCGCATAGTAGGCGCCGGCTCCGACGAGGAGCCCAAGGATGACCGGCGGCACGCGCTTCGTCAGCCGCGGGCCGTACCACGTCGCCAGGAACGTGAGAAGCCCGACCGTCAGCGTCAGCGGCTGGACGAGGGCCAGATTCGACGCGAGCTGTCCAAACGGGATGTGGCGGCGGAACCCGAGCAGCGGGTCGACCTGGGCGACGATGATGAGGATCGCCACCGCGTTCTGGAAGCCGGCCATGACCGGCGAGGGGATGTAGCGGATGAGGCCGCCGAGTCGCAGGGCGCCGAACAACGACTGAAAGAGCCCCGCCGCCACGACGATGAAGAACACCAGGGTCAGCGTGCGTTGGACATCACCGTGAGCGGCGACGGCGCCCGGCCCGCGCGCCACGCCTTCGAAAACCACCGCGGCCATGATGAGCGTCACCACGCTCCGTGGCGTGTACAGGAGCCCAGCGGCGCCTCGAAGCAGGGCGCCGGCGAGCAGGGCGAGGATGGCGCTCAGCAGCCCGGCAACGACACCGTACGCGACGTACCGGTCGCCCAGCGGCTGGAGCGCGAGGATCCCGTAGCCCATGCTCACCGGGATGGTGAGCACGCCCGCGCTGACTCCGCCCGCTATATCGCCCCTGAGGAGCTTCACTCGCTCACGTCAAGCTTGGTCGGCGAAGCCCACGCGCGCGGGGATGCCGGAGGGCCGAGCGGCCGCGGCGAGCAACGCGGCCTTCGCCACGGAGAATCCCGATCCCCGCGCGAGGCACGCGCCGGACCTGAAGGTCTCCGAGGATTTGAAGTCGACGTAGGGCGTGTACACGATATGGGCCCGCTCGAAGATCCTCCGATCATGGGGGCGACGATACCAGAGTCCGGGCTCCCCGGCGCGGGGACCATCCGCCGCGCACTAGTGCCGGCCCAACTAACTTCGCCAGATCGACTCAGCTCTCGCCTCGCGGCAGGGCCGCTCAGCTCGAACTGCCACGTTCTCGGTCGGCAGCAGCCCTCAACGTACGATCCACTCAGCCGTCGCCTCGTGGCAGGGCCCCTCGGCTCGAACTGCCACGTACGCCTCGGGCTGCTGCCTCCCTCGGGCCTCGTCTGGCTCGTCATTTGGCCCGGCACTCTGCGGGCC
>JACORX010000163.1 GCA_016179165.1 Candidatus Rokuibacteriota bacterium
GGCTCTACGAGGGCGCCTACAAGGTGACCCAGGGCCTCCTCAAGGAGTTCGGGGAGAAGCGCATCATCGACACGCCGATCTGCGAGTCGGGCTTCACCGGTGTCGGCGTCGGCTCGGCGATGCTGGGGTTGAGACCCGTGATCGAGATGATGACGTTCAACTTCTCCATCCTGGCGCTCGACCAGATCGTCAACTCGGCCGCCAAGCTCTGCTACATGTCGGGCGGGCAGTACAACATCCCCATCGTCATCCGCGGGCCCGGCGGGCCGGCCTCGCAGCTCGCCGCGCAGCACTCGCAGAGCATGGAGGTGTACTTCTACCACGTGCCGGGGCTCAAGGTCGTGCGCCCCTCGACGCCGGCCGACGCCAAGGGCTTGCTGAAGTCGGCCATCCGGGACGACAACCCGGTCATCTTCATCGAGTCCGAGACGCTGTACGCCATCAAGGGCGAGGTGCCCGAGGACCCGGACTTCCTGATTCCGCTCGGCAAGGCCGCAATCCGCCGTGAAGGCACCGACATCACCGTGGTCGCGTACATGGGCATGCTCTACCGCGCCCTCGAGGTCGCCGAGGAGCTCGCCAAAGAGAGCATCTCGATGGAGATCGTCGATCCCCGGACGCTCAGGCCCATGGACACGGAGAGCATCCTCAACTCCGTCCGCAAGACCCACCGCTGCGTCGTGATCGAGGCGGGCGCGGGCTTCGCCGGGATGGGATCGGAAATCGCCGCCACCATCCAGGAAGAGGCCTTCGACGACCTTGACGCCCCGGTCTGCCGCATCACCGGCGAGAACGCGCCCATGCCGTACGCGCGCAACCTCGAGCTGCTCAAGACCCCCTCCAAGGCCAAGATCGCCGACGCCATCCGAAAGGTCTGCGCATGATCACCAAGGTCATAATGCCCAAGCTCAGCGAGGCCATGGAGACCGGCAAGGTCATCAAGTGGCTGAAGAAGGAAGGCGACGCCATCAAGGGCGGCGACGTCATCGCCGAGATCGAGACCGACAAGGCCAACGTGGAGATCGAGGCCTTCGGCGGTGGTGTCCTGCGCAAGATCGTGGTCCACGAGGGCGGGCAGGTGCCGGTGGGCGAACTGATCGGCGTCATCGCCGATGCCGCGGATGACATCGGCGCCGTCGCCTCCGCCGCCCCGGCGCCTCCGGGCCCCGCGTCGGCTCCGGCGGCGTCCCCCCTGCCGGCCATGGAATCCTACCGGTCGGTGCCGGAGACGAGCGCCGTCGTGCCGATGGCGGCGGTGTCCTCTGTGGTGGCGCCGGCAGGCGGCAGGGTCAAGGCCTCGCCGCTGGCCCGCAAGGTCGCCGCCCAGTCCGGCGTGGACCTGCGCTTGATCCAAGGGACTGGTCCCGGCGGCCGCATCGTGAGGCGCGACGTCGAGTTCGCCGCCGCGCCGCCCCGTCCCGCTGCCGCGGCCGGCCCGAGCCCAGGGGCGCCCGCGGCGGCGCCGGCACGGTCACAGTTCGTGATCCCGCCCCGGACGGGTGCCGAGTTCGAAGACAGGCCGCTCAGCTCGATGCGCGCCATCATCGCCAAGCGGATGCCGCTCTCAAAAGGCCCGGTGCCGCACTTCTACGTCACGTCGGAAGTCTCGATGGACCGCGCCTGGGCCCTCCGCGCCGAGCTGAACGCCCTCGAGGGCCAGCCGAAGGTCTCCGTCACCGACATGGTCGTCAAGGCCTGCGCGGCGGCGCTGCTCAAGAACCCCGGCGTCAACGCTCAGCTCCAGGGGCAGAGCATCCGGGTCTTCCACCGCGCCCACATCGGCCTCGCCATCGCCCTCGACGAGGGGCTGATCACGGCCGTGCTGCGCGACTGCGACGCCAAGCCGCTCGGGCAGATCGCCGTCGAGGCGCGGGACGTGGCCGAGCGCGCGCGGGGCGGCAAGCTCCGCGCCCAGGAGCTCTCCGGAGCGACCTTCTCCGTCTCCAATCTCGGCATGTACGACGTCGAGGAGTACTCGGCCATCATCAATCCGCCCGAGGGCGCCATCCTGGCGGTCGGGTCCGTGCTCGAGAAGCCCGTGGCCGAAGGCGGCCAGCTCCGCGTCGGCCGCCGCATGAAGATGACCATCTCCTGCGACCACCGCGTGATGGACGGCGCCATGGGCGCCCGCTTCCTCCAGGACGTCAAGCGCCTGCTGGAAGAGCCCCTGCGTCTCCTGGTCTAGTGCCGTGCCAATTGACTTCGCCAGACTTCGTTCTCGGTCGTCGCCAGCCCTCAACGTACACCCACGTACGCCTCGGGCTGGCTCCTCCCTCGGGCCTCGTCTGGCTCGCCACTTGACACGGCACGGGACCTAGCCTCGTGGCGAACCAGGCTTTCGACGTCGTCGTGGTAGGCACGGGCCCCGGCGGCTACGTCGCCGCGATCCGCTGCGCCCAGCTCGGCCTCTCGGTCGCCGCCGTGGAAGACGACAGGCCCGGCGGCGTCTGCCTCAACTGGGGGTGCATTCCCACCAAGGCCCTCTTGCGCAACGCCGAAGTCGTGGACCTTTTCCACAGGGCGGAAGAGTTCGGCATCACGGTCGGGGAGTGGCGGGCCGACTACGCCCAGGCGA
>JACORX010000171.1 GCA_016179165.1 Candidatus Rokuibacteriota bacterium
CCCCAAGCGTCACCCCCAGCGCCACGCACCAGCCGGGGCGCGAGAAGCCATTGCTCCGCACCAGCGCATACAACGCCGCCGCGACCATGGACGCGAGCGGGAGGTCGAGCTGGAAGTTGGTCAGCGAAAAGACGACAGAGTGCGCCGTGCCGAAGAAGAAGGCGGCGAGGAGACCCGTCTCCGCATCGAAGAGCCGGCGGCCCAGGGCGAAGACCGCCGCGAGACCCAGGGCCATGAAGCCCAGCATGACCGCTTGCGCCGTGAGCGGCACGATCGGGAAGACGAAGTAGAGGAGCCCAGCGGCGCAGGCCGTGATGGGCGGGTAGAACGACGACACGTCGAGGATCTCCCGCAGCCGGTCGCGGCCGGGCTCGGAGAGGATGCGGTAGCACTCGACGGCGCGCTCGAGATGGTTGGCGTGGTCCCACTCGGGCGGCCTCCGGTCGACTGAGACCCAGACGGCTGTCACCGCGCACAGCAGGGCGAAGAGCGCGCCCACGGCCAGCCAGGGGTGCCTTGGCATCGCCGCATTATATAAGGAGGGGGTCGGGTCCCCCAGACCAGATAGACCCAGTTTCGGAATAGCTTATAGAAATCCTTTTGAATTAGAGAGTTGTGGTGATCTCCGGGACTAGGATTTCCCTTGACCGTCGCCGGCCGTCCATGTTCAACTCTTGAACGTCGGTAAACCCATGGAAAAGAACCTCGAAAGAGACCTTGAGATCCTGACGGCCATCGGCGAGGGCCATCCGCTCACACAGAGGGACCTGGCCGAGCGCCTGGGGGTCGCCCTCGGACTGACCAACCTCTATCTCAAGCGCCTGGCCAGGAAGGGGTTCATCAAGATCACCGATTTTCCACGCAAGCCTGCCGCGCGGAAGCGCCTCCGCTACCTCCTGACGCCGCAGGGCATCAGCGAGAAGACCCGGTTGACCTACGAGCACGTCGCCTACTCGCTGAGCCTCTACCGGCGCGCACGGCAGACGCTGCGCGAGTCGATGAGCCTGCTGCCTGAGGGTGGCATGAAGCGCATCGCGCTCTACGGAACGGGCGAGGCCGCCGAGCTTGCCTATCTCACTCTCAAGGAGTTCGGGCTTGAGCCCGTCGGGGTCTTCTCGCGCGATGGCGCCGACGCATTCCTGGGCTTTCCGGTCCGGGGCCTGGCCGAGATCCCGGGCGAAGAGATCGACGGCGTGGTGGTTGCGACCTTCGAGCCTCCGGAGGTACACCTCGCCGAGCTCCTCGCCATCGGTGTGCCGGCGGAAAAGCTCCTCACGCTCCGGCGAAGCAGCGTGCTCCCGACCTCGGAAGGGGCGCAGCCGTGACGCGGGTGCGGGATCTCAGCCGTTTCGCCTGGCTGCTCCGCACCTACTTGGCGCCCCACTGGGCGGCCGTCCTCCTGCTCGTGGCCACGAGCTATCTCGCCACGGCGCTGGCCGCCCTCTTCCCGGTGCTGATGGCGCCCATCCTGGACCTGGCGCTGGGCACGCCGGCCGCGGGCGCCTCCGGCGTCACGGGCGGCCTGAGCCTGAGCACCCTGGGCGCTCGCGTGCTCCAGTGGCTCGGCGTCAGTGCCGGCGACGACCGCTTCCGCGCCATCTTGTGGCTCTGCGTCGCCTACGTGGCCGTTGGATTCGCCAAGGGCTGGCTCGATTTCGGTAACTTCATCCTGGCCCTGTGGATTCGTGTTCGGGCGGGCGCGGCGATGCAGATGGACCTCTTCCGCCACCTGCTGGGACTCTCGATGCGATTCTTCACCCAGCACCGCACCGGCGAGCTGGTCTCGCGCCTCGAGTCCGACACCCGCTCGGCCACCGGCGGCCTCGAGACCATCGTGGGCGTCGTGCTCACCGCCCCGCTCCTCATCGTCTTCTACGGCTGGCTCATGGTCAGGACGAGCCCGAAGCTGGTCCTGGCCGCGCTGGGCGCGGCGGTGCTGCATTTCGGCAGCGTGCGCCTGATGCGTGGGCCCATCCGGCGTCTGGCGATGGACCAGTTCTCGAGCTTCGCGGAGTTAGCGGCGCGGCTCCAGGAGGCCATCCTCAGCATCCGCGTCGTCAAGTCGTTCGGCGCCGAGGCCTTCGAGATCGGGCGGGTCGCCCGCACCGTGCGCGAGGTCCTGCGCGTCAACGTCAAGTACGGGGTCTACAAGCACGTCGACGAGCCCGCCCGCGCATTCGTCAACTACCTCGTCGAGGCGAGCATCCTACTCCTCGCAGCCTGGGAGCTCCTGGCCGGGCGGCTCGGCGCGCCGGCCTTCTTCCTCTTCCTCTACGTCGGGCGCGCGGTGATGGTGCAGATCGGTCTCTTGGCCGGCGCCTACACGCAGATCCAGGCGACGCTAGCCGCCTCGACCCGGGTGATCCAGCTGCTGGCCCTGGCGCCCGAAGTCCGTGACGGAGCCGGGACGGTCGGGTCCTTCGAAGACCGGATCGCCGTCCGCGACGTCTCCTTCCGCTACGACGGCGAGCCCGTTCTCGAGCAGGTCAACCTCGAGATCCGGAAGGGTGAGGTCGTGGCGCTCGTGGGCCCGAGCGGTGTCGGCAAGTCCACGCTCGCCGACCTGATCCTGCGCCTCTACGATCCGGTCCAGGGCGCGATCACCATCGACGGGCGGGATCTGCGCACCCTCCGTCAGGACAGCTATCGCAAGCTCTTCGGCGTGGTGTCCCAGGAGGCCCTGCTCTTCAACGCCACCATCCGCGACAACATCACGTACGGGCGCGAGGGCATCGCGGAAGCCGAGGTCGTCCGCGCGGCCCGCGTGGCCAACGCCCATGACTTCATTCACGAATTCCCGGACGGCTACGAGACCGTCGTGGGGGAGCGCGGCACCCGGCTCTCCGGCGGCCAGCGCCAGCGCATCGCGATCGCGCGCGCCGTCGTGGGCCGCCCGCCGATCCTCATCCTTGACGAGGCGACGAGCTCGCTCGACAACGAGTCCGAGCGGCTCGTCCAGCAGGCCATCGACCGCGCCGTCCAGGGCGCCACGTCCGTGGTCATCGCCCATCGCCTGTCGACCGTCCTGCACGCCGACACGATCGTGGTCCTGGGGCGCGGACGCATCGAGGCCGTGGGGCGGCACGCGGAGCTCCTGGCGTCCAGTGAGACGTACAGCCGGCTCTACCGCGTCCAGTTCGCCGAGGCGGAGACCGCCGAGCGGCTCTGAGAGAGGGAAAGGAAGACACGTGAGCACTCCCGATCCGATGGTCGACTGGAGAAACGCGGCCGTCCTCGTGACCGGCGGCACCGGATCGTTCGGCAACAAGTTCGTCGAGATCATGCTGCGGAAGTACCACCCGAAGCGGCTCGTGATCTTCAGCCGCGACGAGCTCAAGCAGTCGGAGATGATGGCGCGGTTCAGCGACCCGTCGCTCCGCTTCTTCATCGGCGACGTGCGGGACAAGGAGCGACTCGATCGCGCCATGCACGGGATCGATATCGTCGTGCACGCGGCGGCGCTGAAGCAGATCCCGTCGTGCGAGTACAATCCCTTCGAGGCGATCCAGACCAACGTCATCGGCGGCAAGAACATCATCGACGCCGCCATCGACCAGGGCGTGAAGCGCGTGCTCGCCGTCAGCACCGACAAGGCATGCCAGCCGATCAATCTCTACGGCGCCACGAAGCTCTGCGCTGAGAAGCTGTTCGTCCAGGCGAATGCCTACGGCCACGCGCGGGGCACGGTCTTCGGCGTCATCCGCTACGGCAACGTCATCGGCAGCCGCGGCAGCGTCGTTCCGCTGTTCGCGTCCCAGCGGGCGAGCGGCACCGTGACGGTGACCGACCCGGGGATGACCAGGTTCTGGATCCGGCTCGAGCAGGGCGTCGAGTTCGCCATCCGGTGCGCGTCGCTGATGCGCGGCGGCGAGATTTTCGTCCCGAAGATCCCGAGCATGCGAATGATGGATCTTGTCGCCGCGGTCGCGCCCGGGTGCCGGGTGGAATACATCGGCATCCGCCCCGGCGAGAAGCTCCACGAGATCCTCATGTCCGACGACGAGAGCCGCCAGGCGGTCGAGTTCGAGGACATGTTCGTCATCGAGCCCATCTATCCCTCGTGGCCGTTCCGGTCGCGGGCGGGCGGCAAGCCCCCGGCGGCGGGCTTCCGGTACTCGAGCGAAACCAACGACTGGTGGTTCTCGGAAGCGGAGATGCGGGGGATGGCCGATGGCTGATCGCCTCGCTCTCGACGGCGGCACGCCGGTGCGCGCGACGCTCCTGCCGTACAGCCGACAGGCCGTGGACGAGGACGACGTCCAGGCCGTGGCCGCGGCGCTCCGCTCCGACTGGCTGACCACCGGGCCGCTGGTCGGCGCCTTCGAGCGCGCCGTGGCCGGGGCCGCCGGGGCCGTGCACGCGGTCGCCGTCAGCTCGGGCACGGCCGCGCTCCACGCCGCGGTGTCGGCGGCGGGCATCGGCCCGGGCGACGAGGTGGTCCTCACGCCTCTGACCTTCGTCGCCTCGGCCAACGCGGTGCTCTACTGCGGCGGCGTCCCCGTGTTCGCCGACGTGCGGCCGGACACGCTCACGCTCGACCCGGACGCGGCCGAGGCGCGGATCACGGGACGCACCAAGGCGCTGCTCCCCGTGGATTTTGCCGGCCAACCGTGCGACGCGGATCGCTTCGACGCGGTGGCCCGCGCGCGCGGGCTGACCGTAATCCAGGATTCCGCGCACTCGCTCGGCGGCGAGTACCGGGGCCGGCGGGTGGGATCGCTCGCCGACCTCACGACGTTCAGCTTCCACCCCGCCAAGCTCGTCACGACGGGCGAGGGCGGCGCGGTGACGACCAACCGCGACGACCTGGCCGCGCGCCTCCGCCGCTTCCGCAATCACGGGTTCGACACCGACTTCCGCGAGCGCCAGGCGCGCGGCGAGGTCTACTCGCCGATGGTTGAGCTGGGCTTCAACTACCGATTGACGGATCTCCAGTGCGCGCTCGGGCTGTCCCAGCTGGCGAAGGCGGAAGGCTTTCTCAAGCGGCGGACCCAGATCGCCGAGCACTACCGTGCGGCGCTGGCCGAGATACCGGCAGTGAGCTCGCCGGCGGTCGACCCGGCCGTCCGCCACGGCTGGCACATCTTCCCCGTGCTGCTGGACCTCGAGCGCCTTTCGGCCGGCCGCCGGACCGTGGTCGCCGCCCTCCGGGCGGAGAACATCGGGGCGGCGGTCCACTACGTGCCGGCTTACTGGCACCCGTACTACGAGCGGCTCGGGTACCGTCGCGGCCTCTGCCCGCGCGCCGAGTCCGCCTTCGAGCGGCTGGTGACGTTGCCGCTCTTCGCCGCCATGACCGACGCCGACGTGGATGATGTCCTGACGGCTCTCAACAAGGTTCTGGGGTACTACGCGCGATGACGGCGGGAACGCGAGTCGGGTTCCTCACCCACGGCGGGCCGGCCATTGGCTTGGGCCACGTCGCCCGATGCCTGTCCCTGGCGCGAGCGCTCGCCGCCGACGGCGCCCGCATCGTGTTCCTCGTCGGCCAAGAGGCTCGGGTGACGGCCGCCATCGAGGCGGGCGGCTTCGACGTCGTGGAGACGGACTGGGAGAGCGCCGGGGAGGCGGCGCGCGCCCTCGTGGCCGCCCTCCGCCCGGAGACGCTCGTCGTGGACTCCTACGCGGTCACGGGCGCGCAGCTCGACTTGCTCCGGCCGCTGGTGGGCCAACTGGTCGTCATCGACGACCTCGCCGACCGCCCGCTGCCGGTTCACACGGTCGTCAACGGCGGTATCGACGCCGAGCATCTCGAGTACCGTGGCGGGCTGCCCGAGACGGTCTTTCTCCTGGGGCCGCGCTACGCGCTTCTCGATCCCGCCTACGCAGCGCCGCCGGAGCGGAAGACCCGGGCCTCCGTGGAGCGCGTGCTTGTTACCCTCGGCGGCGGCTCGCATCCGGCGGCGCTCCGAGCGGTCGTCCAGGCGGCATTGTCCCTCGGCACGGCCGCGGTCGATGTGCCGGTGGGGCCGTTCGCGGGCGAAGGGGTGGCCGACGCCATCGAGGACGCCCGGGTGGTCGTCCATCGGGGTGTCTCGGCGCTCAGGTCCCTGATGCTCGCCGCGGACGTCGCCATCTCCGGCGCCGGGATGACGCTCTACGAGCTGGCGGCGACCGCGACACCCATCGTCTCCCTGACCATGGCGCCGAACCAGAGGCCGAACGCTGCGGCTTTCGAGCGTGCCGGCGCCGCGCTGGCGGCCGGCTCCGCCGATCATCCTGATCTCGGCGCGACCGTGGCAAGGCACCTCGGGTGCCTTGCCGCCGACGCGGGGCTGCGGGAGAAGCTCGGCGCGGCGGGGCGGAGGCTGGTGGACGGGCAGGGGGCGAGCCGCGTCGCCCGGGAGCTCGCTTCCATGCCAAGCCCGCGGAGATGAGCATGGGCATCCTCAAGGTCAAGATCGGTGAGCGGTTGGTCGGAGACGGCGAGCCCTGCTTCATCGTCGCCGAGGCCGGCGCCAACCACAATCGCGACCTCGCGATGGGCAAGGAGCTGATCGACGTGGCGGCCGAGGCCGGGGCCGACGCCGTGAAGTTCCAGACCTACTCGGCCGAGACGCTCTACTCGAAGAAGACGCCGAAGTTCTCCTACCTGGAGAAGCAGACGTCGAAGGACACCTGGCAGCTCATCAAGGACATCGAGCTGCCGCGCGAGTGGCAGGCCGAGCTCCAGGCCTGGGCGCACAAGCGCGGCATCATATTCTTCTCGGCGCCCTTCGACTATCGCGCGGTGGACGAGCTCGATGCCCTCGGCGTGCCGGCCTTCAAGATCGCGTCTTTCGAGATCGTGGACCTTCCGTTGATCGGCTATGCCGCCGGGAAGGGGCGGCCCATGATCCTCTCCACGGGGCTTGCGACCTACGAGGACATCCACGACGCGGTCGAGGCGTGCCGGAGCGCCGGGAATCGGGACATCGTCCTGCTCCAGTGCGCCTCGCTCTACCCCGCGCCGCCGGCCCGCATCAATTTGCGCGCCATGGAGACGATGCGGCGCGCCTTCGGCGTGCCGGTGGGGCTCTCGGACCACACCCTGGGCATCCACGTGGCAGCCGCCGCTGTGGCGCTCGGCGCGTGCGTAGTCGAGAAGCACTTCACGCTGAGCCGGACGCTGCCCGGCCCGGATCACTCCTTCGCGATCGAGCCCGCCGAGCTCACGGCGATGGTCCGGCAGATCCGCGACATCGAGGCCGCGCTCGGTGACGGCCGGAAGGCCGGCCCCGCACCTGAGGAGCAGGAGATGCATCAGAAGGCCCGGAGGAGCCTCATCGCCGCACGGGCCATCTCCAAGGGCACGCGCATCGAGCGGGACATGATCGCCATCAAGCGCCCCGGTTTCGGCATCCGGCCCAAGTTGCTCGACCTCGTGGTCGGGCGCGTGGCGAAGGTGGACATCGAGGAAGACACGGTGCTGACCTGGGAGATGCTGTGAGCCGCCTCGACGCCACGCGCGTGGGAGACGTCGCGCTGAGGCCGGTACGGCCCGAAGACTGCGCGCGGATCTGGCAATGGCGGAACGACCCGGAGACGAGGCAGGCTTCGTTCGACGCGGCGCCGATCCCGCTCGAGGCGCACGAGGCTTGGTTTCGCGCGAGCCTCGTGCGGGTCGACAGGAAGCTCTACGTGATCCTGGCCCAGGGGCGAGAGTGCGGTTCAGCGCGCCTGGATATTGCCGGACGCGAGGCCGAGGTGAGCATCCACCTCGCGCCGGAGTACCGGGGGCGCGGGGTCGGCCCCGCTGCGCTCGAGCGCCTGGCAGAGACGGCGTTTGGCGAGCTCGAGCTCGGGCGGCTCGTGGCGCGGGTCAAGGCCGACAATGCGGCCTCGCTGGCCGCCTTCGAGCGGGCGGGTTTCACTCGTGTCGCGGATGGCGCCGCCGTCACCCTTGCCCGCGCCAGCGGAGCGCGGGCCTGATGCGCTTTCTCGTGGTCGGCACGGGCTCGATCGGCACGCGGCACGCCCGCAACCTCCTGGCATTGGGCCACGAGGTCTCGGGTTGGGACGCGCTCCCCGAACAGCTCGACCTGGCGCTGCGGACCGTGCCTGGGCTGATCGCGGCAGCAGGGCTCGATCTGGGTCTGGCGGCGCGGCCCGAGGCCGTGCTGGTGTGCACGCCGCCGGCGACCCACGTGACCGTGGCGAGGCAGGCGGTCGAAGCCGGCTGCCACGTCTTCGTGGAGAAGCCCGTGGCACACCTCTCGGACGAGGTGCCGGCCCTGCTCGACACCGCCAAGCGTGCCGGCAGGCTCTTCGCGGTGGGTTTCAACTTGCGCTTCCTGCCGAGTCTCCGCCGCGTGAAGGTGCTGCTCGATGCCGGGCGTATCGGACGCGTCCACTCGGCGAGCGCCCGCTTCGGCTTCTTCCTGCCGGCCTGGCGCGCCGGGCGTGACTATGAGGATAACTACGCGGTGAGCGCCGCGCAGGGGGGCGGCGTGCTGCTCGACGCGGTCCACGAGCTCGATTATCTGGGCTGGCTCTTTGGGGAGGCGGTGGAGCTCTGCTGCGCAGCCGGCCACGTGAGCGCTCTCGCGGGCGACACGGAAGACCTCGCCGAAGTGACGGTGCGCTTCGCCTCGGGCGTGCTCGCCCAGGTCCACCTCGACTATCTGCGCCGGGCCTACCGGCGAGACCTGGAGGTCATCGGCGCCGACGGCGTCCTCACGTGGGACTACGCATCGCGGGCCGTGACCGTGCTCGGGCCGGAGCCCGATCGCGTCGAGGCGCACGACGCATCGGACGACGCGCCGAACGAGTCCATGTACGTCGCCGAGATGCGACACTTCATCGCCTGCCTCGAAGGGCGCGAGGAGCCGCTGGTCGACGGCTGGGAGGCGCTCCGGTCCCTGCGCATGGTCGAAGCCGCGAAGCGGTCGGACGCCGAGCGGCGCTGGGTGAGCCTCTGATGGCGGAACGGGCCATCGTGGTGATCCAGGCGCGGCTCGGCTCGACGCGCCTGCCCGGCAAGGCGCTGGCCGACGTCGCAGGGCGTCCCATGCTGGCCCACGTGGCCGAGCGGGCGGCGGCGATTCCCGGCATCGCCGGGATGGTGATCGCGACAACGGTGAGCCCGGCCGACGAGGCGCTGGAGCACTTCGCGCGGCAGGCCGGCCTTCACTCGATCCGCGGCAGCGAGGCGGATGTCCTCGACAGGTTCTGCCTGGCGGCCCGCGAGACGAAGGCCGAGGCGGTCGTCCGCGTCACGGCGGACTGCCCCCTGCTCGATCCCGCGGTGTCCGGGCGGGTGCTGGCCGAGTACCTGGGTCGCCGCCCGGGCGTGGACTACGTGAGCAACGTGCACCCGCCGACCTATCCCGACGGCCTCGACACCGAGGTCGTCTCGGTCGAGGCGCTGGAGACGGCGGCGCGCGAGACGCGGCTGCCCTCCGACCGCGAGCACGTGACGGCCTACCTCTGGCGCCGGCCGGAGCGCTTCCGCTTGGCCAATGTCACTCACGGTGAAGATCTCTCGGCCTACCGCTGGACCGTGGACACCGAGGCCGACCTCACGTTCGTCCGGGCGGTGTTCGAGGCGCTCGGGCCCGCCGCAGCCCGCGCGGGCATGGCCGAGGTGTTGCGGCTTCTGGCCGAGCGTCCCGCACTCCGCGCCCTCAATGCGGGCCTTCGCCGCAATGAGGGGTTCGAGCGGTCACTCACGGCCGACCATCAGGCCGTCACCGCAACGCCGAGGACCACCGCGCCATGACCGCGTCGCGCCGCAGCTTCGACCGCTCGATGGCCATGCTGGCCCGCGCGCGCCGCTCCATCCCCGGCGCCTCGCAGACGCTCTCGAAGGGCGCCGATATGTTCGTCGAGGGCGCCTACCCGGCATTCCTCCAGCGGGGTCAGGGCTGCCGCGTCTGGGACGTGGACGGCGGCGAGTACATCGACTACGTGTTGGGCCTGGCCTCGATCACGCTGGGCTATGCGTATCCGGCCGTGACGGAGGCGGTCGCCCGCCAGCTCGGCGAGGGGAGCATCTTCTCGCTGCCCCATCCGCTCGAGGTCGAGGTGGCCGAGCGGCTCATCGAGGTGATCCCCTGCGCCGAGTGGGTGCGCTTCCTCAAGACAGGGTCCGAGGCAAATTCGGCGGCGATCCGCGTGGCGCGGGCGCACACCGGGCGCGATGTGGTCCTGTATTGCTACCACCCTGACACCGAGATCCTCACCGAGGAGGGGTTCCGCCGCGTCTACGCCCTTCGCATCGGCGATCGGGTCGCAACGTTGAACCCCGCGACTGGATGTCTCGAATATCAGCCCGTGCTGCGGCTGACCAGTCGTCACTTCCGGGGTGACCTCGTTCATTTCAATAGTCGTCGCGTTGACCTGCTCGTGACGCCTGATCATCACATCTATCGCGAGTTTCGCGACTCTGCTGGGCGCGTGACGTTCCGATTGGTGGAAGCGCAATCGGTTGTTGGCCGGCGCAGTCCCACGAGGATGACGGCTGGAGCGCGGTGGGAAGGAACGCCATGTGACGTCGTCAGGATTCCGTCTGCACGAACGATCCGGCCTGAGAGCCGACCAGACCGGCGTCGAGGGCATCCCACAAAAGGCATTACCGAGTTCGAGCCCCGTGCGTTCATGCGCTTCCTTGGGTACTTCGTGACCGAAGGCTGGTGCCAGAAGGCGAAGCGCCCGAGGTACGAGGTCAACGTGGCACAGAAAGATGGCCCTGTTCGTGACCGGATCATCGATACAATTCGTGCCCTCGGCTTTCGCCCCCGGGTCGCCGATCACCACATTTCGTTTGCGTCGAAGGAGTTGTGGCAGTTTCTTCAGGAGTGCGGGAACGGCGCCGATGTGAAGCGGCTGCCGCAATGGGTGAAGGGGCTCGACACCTCTCTTCTCAATGAACTATTCCAAGCCATGATCGATGGAGACGGGACCCGCAACCGTAACGGCACCGCGAAGAAATTCTACAGCACCTCCAAGACGCTCGCCGACGATGTCTGCGAACTCGCCCTCAAACTTGGGTACAGCGCCACGACGGGAAGCCGGGTTACTGGGCCCGGTCTCTTCAGCAACGGTCGCGGAAGCCGCAGCCGGCCCGTCCGCGTCATCTATTATGTCTCGCTCTCACGGGACGTCTTTCGGGAAGTCATGCCGGGAGGTGTTTCACTCATGCCGTATGACGGCCTGGTGTACTGCTTGACGGTTCCGAATCACATTGTTTTCACTCGACGGAACGGCAAGGCAGTATGGTCAGGGAATTGCGGCTATCACGGTTGGACGGAGTGGTACGCGATCACGACCCCCCGGTCCAAGGGTATTCCGAAGGATTTTGCGCGCTTCATCGCGCCGTTCAACTATAACGACTTGCCGTCGCTCGAGCGGGCGCTGGACGAGCACTACGGTAATGTTGCAGCGGTGATCATGGAGGCTGCGCTCATCGACCAGCCGGCGCCCGGCTTCCTCGAGGCCGTGAAGTAGACGGCCCACGATCACGGCGCGCTCCTGATCTTCGACGAGATCGTGACGGGATTCCGGTGGGCGATCGGCGGGGCCCAGGAGTACTTCGGCGTCGTGCCGGACCTGGCGACCTTCGGCAAGGGGATGGCAAACGGTCACCCGCTGTCCGCGATCGTCGGGCGCGCCGATCTCGCGCGACAGTTCGAGGAGGTGTTCGTGTCGAGCACCTTCGGCGGCGACACGCTGGCGCTGGCGGCGGCGCGCGCGACCATCGATGAGTACCGGCGGCAGCCCGTCATCGCGCACCTGTGGGCCGCCGGCAAGCGCTTCCAGGACGGCTTCAGGCGGGCCGTGGGCCGGACAGGCGTGCCGGCGGAGTGCATCGGGTTCCCGGTGCATCCGAAGATTGTCTTCCGCCACGCGAACGATAAGACCAACTACGACATGATGAACCTCCTCCTTCAGGAAACCGCGCGGCGGGGCGTCATCTTCCACTTCGCGGGCTTCAACATCTCCTTCTCGCATTCCGACGCCGACGTGGACGAAAGCCTCGAGGCCTGCGAGGCCGCGCTCCGGATTGTCGGCGAGGCGCTGGCCGATGGCCGCGTGGCCGAGAGGATCGAGGGGCGGCCCTACGGCGAGGTCTTCAAGCGCTCGTGATGCGGATCGCCTTCATCCTCCGCAGGAAGAACTACTACCGCCTGCTCGGACCGGTGGTCGAGGAGGGTCTCCGGCGCGGCTGGCGCGTCGAGTGCCGGCACGACTGGAGCCAGCCTCGGGGCGGCGCCAAGGGTTCGGAGTTCCTGGACACGGCGCCCACCATGGCTGGGGGCGCGCCCGAGGTGCGCACGTTCCTCGGGTTCGAAGACCTCGCCGCGCAGTTTCGCGCAGACTCGCCGGACGTCGTCGTCACGCTCGATCCGCCGGATCCCGCCACCCGGGCCGGCAGCACGGCACGGTGGCTGTGGCTCCAGTACTCGGCCGATATCCTGTTCGAGCCGACACCCCGGGGCTTTGTAGACGCCGATGCGGTGGGCGCCTACAGCGCGTACTGGACAGACCTGCTCGAGGAACGCTACCGGGAAACTGGGGCTGCCCACGAGATTCGCCGCAAGACGTGGCCGGTCGGCATGCCCGAACTGGATGCGGCGCGCCGCATTGACCCGGACGAGGTCCGCCGGCGGCTCGGGCTGCCTCACGATCGTCCCATCGTGCTGTACCTGTCCTTTCCGCTCCGGTCAAACCCGCCGACGTTCTGGCTGCGCGAAGTGTTCACGCCGTCCACCCGGCTCGGCCAAGCCGCGCGCACCCTGCTGGCGCGGCGCTTGGAATACTGGCCGGACGTGCGGGAGGGCTTGAACGACCGGCGTCTGGTCGAGGCCGTGCGCCGCTTCTGCGACAGGGCCGGGGCGGCGCTCGTGATGAAGTCGCGGCTCAAGGATCCGATTCCGCGCTATGCCTTGAGGCGCGCGGATCGCGCGTTCTATGACCTCGCCCATCACCCCCCGACCATCCTCGAGCTCCTCAGCGTGGCCTCGCTCTGCATCCACGCGTACAGTACGACGGTGCTCGAGGCCGGCTACTGTGGCGTGCCGAGCCTCTGCCTTGCGCCGTCTGACGCCGCCATGGGCCAGTCTGCCTTTGCCTCGGAGTTCGTCCACAACCTCAAGCCCGGCTGGATCTACAACTGGCCGGGCGTCGCCTATGGTGTGCCGCTGAGGGAGGCCTACGACGGCTTCGGCCGCTGGAGCCTCGCCGACTTCCCGCTGGACGCAAGCGCCCGCCGCGACTACGTCGAGCGCTTCCTGGGCTTCGATGACGGCCGGAGCAGCGCCCGGCTCCTCGACTTGGCCCGAGATCTCGTGGAGAGACCCAGGCCATGAGGGTCGTGGCTCTGGCCGGCGGGGGCCGTTCGACCGTCGCTCCGGCCGGTGGATGATGGCTGACACGATGAAGAGACCCTTCCCGGGCGAGGCCCGCCTCGAAGGATCTCCGATCGAGCCCGTGTTCCGGCGGGCGTGAAGGGCTCTGCATCATGATGGTCACCCGTCGCGACTATTTCTGCCGCCGCTGGCACCAGGTGCTGGACAAGCTGGGACTCAACCGCGGCTGGTTCCGAGAACTGGCCGTCTACTACCGGCACATGACGATCCAGGAGTTCTGGGTCCGCTACACCCTCGGACGGATGGACGCCGCGACCTTGTGGGACCGCAAGCCCCGCACCAGCGAATCAGACTACCGGTCGTTCTACTCCGAGACCGACTACTTCGTGCTCCGGCAGATGTATCACAGCCGCAACGAGTGCTACTACGTCCTTGCCGACTCCATGCGGTCTGCGGGTGCCGCCGGCGACTTCTGCGAGTACGGCTGCGGCGTTTCGCCCATCACGGCGTGGCTGCGCCCCCGGTTCCCGCTCTGGCGCTACACTCTGGTGGACTTGCCCTCACCCATGTTGGAATTTGCGCGCTGGCGCTTCCGAGGAGCTTCCAACATCGAGACGAAGGAGCCCGGCCTCGGCGCCAACCTGCCCTTGACGCGGAACTACGACGTGATCACGTGCATGGACGTGCTCGAGCACGTCATCAACCCGCTGGAGGTCGTGAAGCACCTGGCCGGGCACCTCAAGCCAGGCGGCGACCTTCACCTGAACTTCATTTATGCGCCCGGGGGCGAGAACCTCATCGAGAGCGCCACCCAGCGGGCGGAGGCCATCAGCTATCTCAACACCTTCCTGCGAGGTGTGGTTCCTCTCCGCGCGGATGCGTCCGAGCAGGTCTACGCGCGGTATGTCAAACCTCGATGAAGTCGTTTGTGCGCGCTCTTGGACAAGGGTTCCGGCGAGTGGTGCCGCC
>JACORX010000164.1 GCA_016179165.1 Candidatus Rokuibacteriota bacterium
CCTTCGGCGTGGCGGTGTTCGACAACGCCCAGGTGCGGCACGCGTACGCACCGGGCGTGCTCAGGCTCAAGTTCGAGTAAATCTTGTGAACGCGCGGTGATTCGCGTAGCATCGGCGGCCGTTGGGAGAAATCCATCCCGGCGGCCGCCGGGACTACAAGAGAAAGGATCGCCAATGGCTCGAACCGTGAGGTTGGCCGTCGCCGTTGCCGGGTTGCTCTTGATGGGGTCGCTCGAGGCGGCATGGGCCCAGCCCGTGTTCAGCCCGAGCCAGGATCCGCTGGCCGGCTCGCGGGTCTTCGGAGTCAAGGGCTGCGTCAAGTGCCACTCGATCAACGGAGTGGGCGGCAAGGTCGGCCCCGACCTCGCGCGGCGTCTCCGGCCGCGGTCCTTCTACGACGTCGCCACCGCGATGTGGAACCACCTGCCCCGCATGGCGGACCGGATGTAGCAGCTCGGGATCGCGCGCCCGCAGCTCACCGCGCAGGAGGCGGGCGACCTGGTCGGCTTCCTCTACACCCTGAACTACTTCGACCCGCCGGGCAATACGGCCGCCGGCCGCCGGTTCTTCTCGGAGAAGAAGTGCATCGTCTGCCACCAGGTCGGCGGCACGGGCGGCGTCGTGGGGCCGAACCTGGACTCGCTCAAGCAGTTCGCCTCGCCCATCTACGTGGCGTCGGCCATGTGGAACCACGGCCCCGCGATGGCGGAGGCCATGAAGGCGAAGGGCGTCGAGCGGCCCACCTTCACGGCGCAGGAGCTGCGCGACCTCATCGCGTTCCTCGCGCCGGCGACGGGCGGAGCGCCCGAAGGCCCGCTCTACGTCCTGCCCGGCCGGCCCGAGCTCGGGCGCGAGCTCTTCGTGGAGAAGAAGTGCATCCAGTGCCACAGCGTGGGCGGGGTGGGCGGCCAGGTCGGGCCGGACCTGGTGGGGCTCGGCGTCCGGCGGAGCCCTGTCGAATTCGCCGCCACGATCTGGAACAAGGCCCCGGCCATGATGGCGGCGATGGCGACCCGCGGCATCACGGTGCCCCAGCTCCGGCCGGAGGACATGGCCGATCTCGTCGCCTATCTCTACTCGGTCCGGTATTTCGCCAGCGGCGGCAGCGTCCCCAAGGGCTGGGTGGTGGCGTCGAATAAGGGGTGTCTCCAGTGCCACGCGGTGTCCGGCGAGAGAGGCAAGCCGGCGAGCGACCTGACCCGGGCAAAGGGGCTCGACTCCTCTGCCGCAGTCCTCGCAGCTCTCTGGAACCACACGGTGGTCACCGCGAGGGTGGCGGGCCAGAGGCTCGAGTGGCCCGTGCTCAAGGCCGACGAGATGGCGGACCTCGTCACGCTGCTCGAGTCGATCAGTCAGCCGCGAAGGATTCCCTAGGTTGGGGGTGAGCGCGTCCGGACTGGCAGGCCTCGTCGTGCTCGCCCTGCTGGCCTGGCCCGGGGTCGCGGCCGCCCAGGCGCCGGTGGACAAGTGCGTTGCATGCCACCTCGAGACGGGAGACGAGCGCCTGACGGCGCCCGTCAAGGCGTTCGACGGCGACATCCACAAGGCCAAGGGCTTCGGGTGCGTGGCCTGCCACGGCGGTGACGCCAAGGCGGACGGGCCGGAGGCCATGGATCCCGCGAAGGGGTTCGTCGGCAAGCCCTCGCGCCAGCAGATCGTGCAGTTCTGCGGCCGCTGCCACGCCGACGCGGCCTTCATGAAGCGCTACAATCCCTCGCTGCGCGTGGACCAGGTCGCCGAGTACGCGACGTCGGTCCACGGCCGCCGCCTGCGCGAGCTGGGGGATCCCAAGGTCGCGACGTGCGTGAGCTGTCATCCCGCCCACAACATCCGGCCGCCGTCGGACCCCAAGTCGAGCGTCTATCCGGTGCAGGTGGCGGACACGTGCGGCCGATGCCACGGCGACGCCAAGTACATGGCCAGCTACAAGATCCCGACCGACCAGATGACGAAGTACAAGACCTCCGTCCACTGGAAGGCCATGACGGCCAAGGGCGACCTCTCGGCGCCGACCTGCAACGACTGCCACGGCAACCACGGCGCCGTGCCCCCGGGGATCAACTGGGTGGGCAACGTCTGCGGGCAGTGCCACTCGCTGACGGCCGATCTCTTCAAGAAGAGCGTCCACGCCAAGGCCTTCGTCGAGATGGGCAACCCCGGCTGCGCGACCTGCCACGAGAACCACGGCATCCAGACCCCCGGCGACTTCCTGCTCGGCCTGGGCGACAAGGCTGTGTGCTCCACCTGCCACGGAGCCGGCGACAAGGGCGGCAAGGTCGCGGTGGAGATGCGGGCGCTCATCGAGTCGCTCAGCGCCGAGACCCAGAAGGCCGGCGCCATCCTGGAGAAGGCCCATCACGCAGGCGTGGAGGTCAGTCAGGCGCAGTTCGATCTCAACGGCGCCAAGGAGACTCTCGTCAAGGCCCGGACCGCCGTGCATTCGTTCGCGGTCGCGCCAGTGAACGAGGAGGTCAAGGCCGGGCTCGCGATCGCCGCCAAGGGCTACGCGCGCGGCGTGCGCGCGATGGACGAGCTGCGCTTGCGTCGGGTCTGGCTCGGCGTTGTCCTGGTGGTGATCCTGGCGCTCATCGCGGGCCTGGTGATGAAGATCCGGCAGGCGGACCGCCGGCCGGTCGCCGGGTCGCCGCCAAAGCACTGAGGAGGGATTTCATGGCCGAGCATCTGCTGGAGCCTGATCC
>JACORX010000165.1 GCA_016179165.1 Candidatus Rokuibacteriota bacterium
GGCGAGCGGATCGTCGAGGACCTCCTGCACCAGGCCGAGAAGCGGCTGCGCGAGGACGGCATCTCGGGCAACATCCTGCTCTTCAAGAACAACACGGACTCGGCCGGCAACTCCTACGGCTGCCACGAGAACTACCTCGTCAGCCGTGACGTGTCGTTCCAGCGCCTGGCCGAGGGGCTGATCCCCTTCTTCGTCACGCGACAGATCTTCGCCGGCGCGGGCAAGGTGCTCCAGACCCCGCGCGGCTTCCACTACTGCCTCTCCCAGCGGGCGCAGCACATCTGCCAGGAGATCTCCGGCGCCACGACCTCGTCGCGCTCGATCATCAACACCCGCGACGAGCCGCACGCCGACGCCGAGAAGTACCGGCGCCTGCACGTCATCGTGGGCGACTCGAACATGTCCGAGGTGGCGACCTACCTCAAGGTCGGCACCACCGCGCTGCTGCTCGATATGATCGAAGACGGCTTCTTCGACAAGGACTACAGCCTCCAGTCGCCGGTCCAGGCCATCCGGGACATCAGCCACGATCCGACGCTCAGGGAAACCGTCAGGCTGAAAGACGGGCGGACGATCACGCCGCTGCAGCTGCAGACGGAGTACCTCGATCACGCGACGCGCTACGTCAACTCGATCGACGCCGACCCCGTGACGAAAGACGTGCTCGCGCGCTGGACGCGCGTGATCGAGGCCCTCCACGGCGACCCAATGAACCTGTCCCGCGAGGTGGACTGGGTCATCAAGAAGCGCATCATCGAGTCCTTCATGGAGAAGCACCGGCTCACCTGGCGCGATCCCAAGGTCTATCTCATGGACCTCCAGTACCACGACATCCGCCCCCACAAGGGGTTGTACTTCCAGCTGGTCAAGCACGACATGGTCGACAGGATCACGACGGACGACGCGATCGAGCGCGCCAAGCACCTGCCGCCGCAGACGACGCGGGCGCGCCTGCGGGGGGAGTTCATCCGGCAGGCCAACCTCAAGGGGAAGGACTACCGCGTGGACTGGGTGTACCTGAAGCTCTACGATCCGGAGCGCGAGACCATCCTCTGCAAGGACCCGTTCCAGAGCCACGATGAGCGGGTGGAGCGCCTGATCCGCTCCTTCTAGTGCCGGCCCAACTAACTTCGCCATATCGATTCAGCCCTCGCCTCGCGGCAGGGCCGCTCAGCTCGAACTGCCACGTTCTCGGTCGGCAGCAGCCCTCAATGTACGATCCACTCAGCCCTCGCCTCGTGGCTATGCCTCTCGGCTCGAACTGCCACGTACGCCTCGGGCTGCTGCCTCCCTCGGGCCTCGTCTGGCTCGTCATTTGGCCCGGCACTCTGCGGGCCTGCGGGAGCCGTTGGGAATACTCGCTGGAGCCGCTCTAGCGTCGGCGGCCGCCTGACCAGGCGACGTCCATGAGCCTCACTCCCGAAGCCATCCAGATGTTGGTCACCGGGGAGCACGGCGATCCCTTCGCGGTGCTGGGCCCTCACACCTCCCGCGACGGCAGCGTCACCGTCCGCGCCTTCCTGCCCGGCGCCGGCGAGGTCGCGGTGATGGCCGACGGCGGCGCCTTCCTCGCCCATCCGCTCAAGCCCATCCATCCGGACGGGCTCTGGGAGGGCGAGATCGGTGGGCGGCTGCCGCTGGCGTATCGTCTCCGGGTGACGGACGGCGCGGGACACGTCGCCGACGTCGAGGACCCGTACCGGTTCCCGCCGACGCTCTCCGGCTTCGACCTCCACCTGCTCGGCGAAGGCACCCACTACCGCGTCTACGACAAGCTCGGCGCCCATGCGGCATCCCTCGACGATGTGGCGGGCGTCATCTTCGCCGTGTGGGCGCCCAACGCCAAGCGCGTCAGCGTGGTCGGCGACTGGAACGGCTGGGATGGGCGCAGGCACCCGATGCGCCTGCACCCCGGCAACGGCGTCTGGGAGCTCTTTCTGCCGGGCGTGGCCGAGGGCGCCCGCTACAAGTTCGAGATCCTGTCCGGCTCGGGCGCGCCGCTCGCGCTGAAAAGCGACCCCTACGCGTTCGGCTTCGAGCCCGACGAGCCCCGCACGGCCTCCGTGGTCGAGCGCCTCGACGGGTTTCCGTGGTCCGACGGCGCGTGGCTCTCCGAGCGCGGCGGGCGGCAGGCGCTCGACGCGCCGATGAGCGTCTACGAGGTGCACCTCGGCTCGTGGCGCCACATGCCCGAGGAGGGCCACCGATCTCTGGGTTACCGGGAAGCCGCCCTACAGCTGGCGGACTACGTGACGGAGATGGGCTTCACGCACGTCGAGCTCCTGCCCGTGATGGAGCACCCCTTCTACGCCTCGTGGGGCTACCAGACGCTCGGCTACTACGCCCCCACGCGGCGCTTCGGCCGCCCGCGGGACTTCATGGCTTTCGTGGACCATCTGCACGGGCGCGGCATCGGCGTGCTCCTCGACTGGGTGCCGGCCCACTTCCCCCGGGACCCGCACGGGCTCGCCTACTTCGACGGCACCCACCTCTTCGAGCACGCCGACCCGCGCGAGCGCGAGCACCCCGACTGGGGCACGCGCGTCTTCAACTACGGCCGGCGCGAGGTCGCCAACTTCTTGATCGGCAACGCGCTCTTCTGGCTCGAGCGGTACCACGTGGACGGCCTGCGCGTGGATGCGGTCGCCTCGATGATCTACCGCGACTACTCGCGAAAGGCCGGCGAGTGGGTGCCGAACGTCCACGGCGGCCGCGAGAACCTCGAGGCCATCGCATTCCTGAAGCGGCTCAACGAGGTCGTCTACGGCACCCACCCCGGCGTCGTCACCGTCGCCGAGGAGTCCACGTCCTGGCCCATGGTCTCGCGGCCCGTGCACCTGCGGGGCCTCGGGTTCGGACTCAAGTGGAACATGGGCTGGATGCACGCCC
>JACORX010000166.1 GCA_016179165.1 Candidatus Rokuibacteriota bacterium
CACCTCCTCCGGGTGCGCGATGAGGAACATCCGCTCCGGCGCCTCGCCCATGGTACCCACGACCTCGTCGTGATCGGCGTGGCCGACCAGCACGATGCTGTAGCCCTCGCGCGCGTAGCGGATGGCCTCGAGGTGCACCTTGGTGACGAGCTGGCACGTCGCGTCGATCACGCGAAGTCCCCGCCGCTGGGCCTCGTGGCGGACCGCGGGCGAGATGCCGTGGGCGCTGAAGATCACGGTGGCGTCGTCGGGCACCTCGTCGAGCTCGTCGACGAAATGCGCACCTTTGGTGCGGAGCGCCTCGACCACGTGACGGTTGTGCACGATCTCCCTGCGCACGTAGACGGGCGGCGGGCAGACTTGCAGCGCCAGCTCGACGATGTCAATGGCGCGATCCACGCCGGCGCAGAAGCCGCGGGGACCGGCCAGCACGATTTCCTGAAGCGGGATGGTCGCCATAGTCTCCTCAGGCTGTGTACGGCTCGATCAGCACCTTGAGCGCCTGGCCCCGCTCCATGAGGCCGAGGGCGTCCGGGACGTCCGCCAGGCCCATGGTGTGGGTCAGGAGCCCGTCGGGCACCAGAGCCTCCGACTCCAGCAGCGCCACCGCCTGCCTGATCAAGGCCGGCGTGTGGTGGAAAGCCCCGACCAGCGTCAACTCTTCGTAGTGGACGCGCCGGGTGTCCACGGCCACGCTCGTGCCCGGAGCGCAGCCGCCAAAGAATACCACGGTCCCTCCCCGGCCGACAGCAGCCACGGCCTGCTCCCAGACCTCGGGACGACCCGTGGCGTCCACTGCCACGTCCACGCCGCGGCCGCCCGTGACGTCGCGCAGAAGAGCCGCGAGGCTCGGCGACCGGCCGGCGTCCAGGCACTCGCCGATCCCGAGGCCCCTGACCCGTTCGAGACGCCAGCCGGGCTTACCGACGACGAGCACCCGCGCGCCCCGCTGGGCGGCCACGATGGCGAGGAGACATCCGAGCGGGCCGTGGCCTATCACCGCCACCGTCATGCCCTCCTCGACCCGGCCGCGCTCGATCCCGAGGAGCGCGCACGCCAGGGGCTCGGCGAAGGCGGCGCGGCGCGCGGGCAATGACGGGCCGAGCCGGACCACATTGGAGGCGACGAGCCGCGGCGGGAGCGCGATGTATTCCCCGTAGCCGCCGTTGACGAAGAGGAGATCCTCGCAGAGATTCTGGCGCCCCGCGTGACAGCAGCGGCAGGCGCCGCAGGGCGCCGAGTTGGCGGCGACGACGCGGTCCCCTTCCCGGAAGTCCGTCACCCCGCGGCCCACGCGTGCCACGACGCCGGCGAACTCGTGGCCGAACACGGTCGGCACGTGCGGGATCATCACGGGGTGACCGCGGCGCAGCACCTTGACGTCCGTGCCGCAGGTCAGCGCGGCCTCGATCTTCATGACGATCTCGCCAAACCCCGGCTCAGGGACCGGCAACTCCTCGAAGCGGAGGTCGCCAGGCCCGTAGAAGACGTGCGCTTTCATCCGGGAACGGGGGCCCAGAAATGGCCCCCGTACTCCCCCAGAACGGGGGCCCAGAAATGGCCCCCGTACTCCCCCAGTCCGCAGACAACGCTCGGG
The DNA here is from genome assembly GCA_016179165.1 of Candidatus Rokuibacteriota bacterium. Lineage (GTDB taxonomy): Bacteria > Methylomirabilota > Methylomirabilia > Rokubacteriales > CSP1-6 > AR37. Next base: position 1,598 of record JACORX010000166.1, read on the forward strand.
GTTGTCATGGCGTTATGTAGACCTTCACGGCTTCCTGGCGCTGCATGAGCTCGACGCCGCGCGCGAGCTGACCCAGCGGCAGCCTGTGGGTGATGAGCCCGTCCACGCTTACCGTCCCTCGGCTGAGGAGATCGAACGCCTCCCTGAGCTCGACGGGCGAGGACGAATAGGTCGCCGAGACGGTCAACTCGCGGTGGTAGAGATCGGCGAGCGAGAGCGGCAGACTCGCGCCCGCCCCGCCCGCGAAGTAGTGGAGTTGGCCGCCGTCGCGGACGCGGGCCGCCGCCCACGGCAGGAGCGCCGCGCCCCCGGCCGTCAGCATCACGATGTCGACGCCGCGCCCGGCGGTGGCCTGCCGGAGCGCCGCGTCGAGCTCAGCGTCATCGTCGGGGACGCGGGCCCCGGCGCGGCGGCCGAGCGCGCGCCTGCCGGCCACGAGGTCGGCGCCGAAGACGGCCGCGCCCGCGAGCGAAAAGGCCCGGGCCAGCAGGCACCCGATCGAGCCCAGGCCCACGACCATGACCGTGTCGCCCGGCGCTGCACCTGCGCGCTTGACGGCGCGAAGGCAGCAGGCGAGCGGCTCGGTGAAGGACGCCGTCTCGTCGCTCATCGAGTCCGGCAGCGCAAAGGCGGCGTGCGCGGCGTTGGGCGCGGGCACCCGGCAGAGCTCGGCGAAGCCGCCCGGGTCGAGGTTGCTCAGCTTGAAGTCGCGGCACATGGACGGGCTGCCGCGCCGGCAGTAGTGGCAGGCAAAGCAGGGCACGTGGTGGGCAACGACGACCCGCCGGCCGCGCCTGAACCCCTTCACACCGGCGCCGACCTCGACGACCTTGCCGACCATCTCGTGGCCGAACACGGCGGGAGCCTTCGTCGCCGGGCTCGTGGCTTTCAGGATGTCGGAACCGCAGAGCCCGCAGCCGCTCACGCGGACCAGCATTTCGCCGGGTCCGATCCTCGGCTCGGGCCAGTCGCCGAGCTGGAGCCTGCCGGGCCCGGCGTAAATAGCGGCTTTCACGCCCGCGTCTTTCCCGAGATCGAGTGGCCCAGCCTCGACCGGACCCAGCAGCGGAGCGCGATGCCGAGCTTCCTGGGCGTGGGCACGCTCACGCGCCCGCCGAAAACGCGGAATCGGCGGCGCTCGATGGTTTCGAGAAGGGCGAAATAGGTCCGGCCCATGATCTCCGCGGCGAAGAGGGTGCGCTGGTCGGCGCGCGGCAGCGCGGCCCATGCGCCCTCGTAGTAGGAGCGCGCGCGCCGCGCCTGGTGCTCCATGAGCCTGACGAAATCGGCGGTGTAGCGCCCCGCCGCCAGGTCGTCGGCGGTGACGCCGAAGCGCTGGAGGTCCTCCTGAGGCAGATAGACGCGCCCGGCCAGGGCGTCGGGCTGCACGTCACGCATGATGTTGGTCAGCTGGAGCGCGACGCCGAGGTTGACCGCGTACTCCCTCGCCCGCACGTCCGTGTAGCCGAAGATCTCGATGCAGCAGAGCCCGACCGCGGAGGCGACCCGGTAGCAGTAGGGGTACAGCTCGTCGAACGTCTTGTACGTGGAGCGCTCGAGGTCCATCTCGACGCCCGCGATGATCTCTTCGAGCACCGCGCGGGGGATCGGAAAGAGCTTCACGGCCTCCTGCAGCCGCTGCGCCGCCGGGTGCACCGGCCTACCCTCGAAGACCTGCGCCATCTCGGCGCGCCAGCGATCGAGCTCCTTCCGCTGGGCGGCGCGGTCCTGCCCGACATCCACCGCGTCGTCGACGATGCGACAGAAGGCGTAGACCGCGTAGAGGGCCTCGCGCTGGGGCCTCGGCAGGCAGAGGAAGGCGTAGAAGAAGTTGGAGCGGCTCTTGCGCGTCAGCCTGGAGACGAACTTGGCGGGATTCATGCCGCGCGAAGTCCCACCGGCTTGGGGGCATAACCCCGCTCGACGAACCAGACGACGGCGTCCCGCAGCGCGTCCTCGGCGGGCGTCTGCGGCAGGCCGAGCTCGCTGACGGCCTTGTCCGCGCTGAAATACATTCTCTTGCGAGCCATCCGCACGGCGTTCAGCGGCACCTGAGGTGGGCGGCCGGTGACGCGGCATGCGCCCTCCATGCAGAGGGCGGCCATCCACGCCACGCCGTACGGCACGCGGAACCGGGGCGCGCGGAGACCCGTGATCCCTGCGAGCGCCCGGAAGATCTCGATGAGGGACATGTTGTGGTGGCCGAGCACGTACTTTTGGCCGACCCTGCCGCGCTCGGCGGCCAGGATGTGGCCGCGCGCGACGTCCCGCACGTGGACGATGTTGAGCCCCGTGTCGAGCGCTGCCACCATCTTGCCCTTGAGAAAATCCACGACCATCTGCCCCGTCGGCGTGGGCTTGACGTCCCAGGAGCCGATCGGCGCCGAGGGGTTGACGATGACGATCGGCGCCCCGCGCGCCGCAAGCTCGTCGGCGACGCGCTCGGCAAGGAACTTGGAGGCCTTGTAGGGCCCGACCATGTCCTCGAGCCCCACGCGGCTCGTCTCGTCTCCCGGCGTCCCGTCCTTCGGAATGCCCAGCGCGCCGACCGTCGAGGTGTAGACAATGCGCCCGGCGCCCGCCTCGGCGGCGGCCGTCAGGATGTGGCGGGTGCCGTCCACGTTGGCGCGGTAGAGCTCGCGCGGGTCCCTCGCCCAGAGCCGGTAGTCGGCGGCGACGTGGTAGACCTGCCGCGCGCCCTTGACCGCCGCCCGGAGCGAATCCACGTCGAGGAGATCGCCCTCGGCGATCTCGACGGCGCACCCCTCGAGCGCCCTGCGGTCACCGTCCTTGCGCGCCAGCACGCGCACCGTCCGGCCGTCGGCCAAGAGCTCCCGGACGAGGTTGGCGCCGACGAACCCGGTGCCGCCGGTGACGAGCGCGTCCATGGCGCGTGCCGCTCTCACACCGCCAGGCGGGCGAGCGAGCCCGCCACGCTCTCCAACGCCCGGCGCGTCGAGCCCCGGAGCTGGAGCGCGCGGCGGAGCACGCGCGGGTGCGCCAAGGCGAGGACGCCGCCGCATCGGATGCGCCCGTCGGCGCCCATGAGCCGCAGCAGCTCGTCGGGCAGCGTTTCGCGCGCGTCGTCGGAGACGGCGCGCACCACGAGTGAGGAGCAGCCGCGGGCGGCGGCCGCTTCGAGGATGGCCGCCGACTCCATGTCCACAGCCACGGCGCCCGTCGCGGCACGAAGCGCCGCCTTGGCCTCGGGCGTCGCCACGGCCCGGCTCACTGTCGCCATGACGCCGGTTCGCGCGGGCGCGCCCCCTGCGGCAGCGGCCCGCTGCGCGTCGCTCGCCGTGACGGGCAGCCGCAGTCCGCCGTCGTTGAAGACTGCGTCCGGCAGCACGAGGTCGCCCGAGCGGAGGGCGGGGTCGAGCCCTGCGCAAACGCCCGCCGAGACGACCAGCGGGCGTTCTGAAGCGGAGACGAGGGCCGTCCAGCGGGAGCCGAGGAGACCGGCACGGAGACCGACGGGAGCCACGCGGAGAGCCCCGCGGCCGAACGCGGGGAATGACAAGGACGGCAGCGACGGTAGGGAGAGCGCCCGGGCCAGAGCCCGGGCCTCGATCTCAAGCGCCGTCAGGACCAGGATCGCGACCAACCCGGTCGGCGCCGGACGCCGCGGCCCGGAGCGCCCTCTCCATCTCCTTGCGCTCGACCCAGGCCTTCCAGCTGTTGCCGGCCGCGGTGTCCTTGCCGGTAAACTTGATGGTGGCAATGTCGCGGTAGGGGATGGTGAAGGGGCCGTCTCCCTGCTCGTCGAAGAGCTGGAGGAAGGCCTCGGGCGCGTCGGCCTCCCGGTTGAAGATATAGCCGACGACCTCCTTACCATTCGTCTTCACGACCGTCGTGTTGCCGCGGTAGTCGAAGGCGAAATCGACCACCTCGCGGAGGGACGTGTAGTCGTTGATCTGCGGCACCCACCCCTCGAGAGTCATGGAATTACAGCTTTCCGGAGAGAGAGACCGAGACGGTCTCGGCAAAGCCCTTGAGCGAGCTGAACGTGTGGTCGACGGCGGTCGCCTCGTACCCGCAGTGGACCATGCAGTTGCGGCACTTCTCGTTGCCGCTCTTTTTGCCGTAGTTTTCCCACTTCGTGCCGTCCATCAGCTCCTGGAAGCTCGCGGCATAGCCTTCCTGGAGCAGGTAGCAGGGGCGCTGCCAGCCGAACATATTGAAGGTGGGGTTGCCCCAGGGCGTGCACTCGAAGTCCTTCTTGCCCATGAGAAAGCGCAGGAAGAGCGGCGACTGGTTGAACTTCCAACGCCGCTTCGGCTTCGAGAGCATCTCGCTGAAGAGCTGGTTGGTGCGCGTCTGGTGCAGGAAGTGCTCTTGGTCGGGCGCCTTCGAGTAGCTGTACCCGGGCGAGAGCATCATGCCCTCGACTCCCAGGTCCATCATCTCGTCGAAGAACTCGCGCATCCTGAGCGGCGAGGCGCCGTCGAAGAGCGTCGTGTTCGTCGTCACGCGGAACCCGCGCTGGAGCGCGGCCTTGATCCCCTCGACCGCCTCGTCGAAGACGCCGTCCCGGCAGACCGCCTCGTCGTGCTCCTCCCGCAGCCCGTCCATGTGCACGCTGAACGTCAGGTACTTGGACGGCGTGAAGAGGTGGAGCTTCTCCTTGAGCAGGATGGCGTTGGTGCAGAGGTAGATGTACTTCCTGTGCTTGACGAGCTCGGTCACCAGCTTGTCGATGTCGGGATACATGAGCGGTTCGCCGCCCGGAATGCTCACGATGGGCGCCCCGCACTCCGCCACGGCCGCAAGGCACTGCGCCACGGTCAGGTGCTTCTTGAGGATCTGGGCCGGGTACTGGATTTTGCCGCAGCCGGCGCACGCGAGGTTGCACCGGAACATGGGCTCGAGCATCAGGACGAATGGGTAGCGCTTCCGGCGGCGGAGCTTCTGCTGGAGGATGTAGCTCGCGACGGTGTACATCTGGGAAACCGGCACGCTCATCCGCTTAGTGACCTCTTTCGTCTATCGTTGTCGTGATCACGGCCACCCGCTCCCCCGCGGGCCGCTCAACCGTCCAGCCCCGTGTCACCGATATGCCGTTGAAGACCTAGACTAGCAGAAAAACGGCCACATGCACGAGGATTCCGGCCCCCAGCCGGACCGTCCCCGCGAGCAAAATCGGCCGGCCGGGGACCTCGTGGGCCATGGCGGCGACCTTAGCGGAGTCCCCGCATGTTTTCAACGCGGCGCGGGTGCCGACCAGGCGAGGGCTGTGCTAGTATCGGGCGATGTGCGCCACCCACAACTCACGAAGCCGGGCGTGACTCCGCCCACCATCGTCCAGTCCCAGGTCGACACCGCCATCGACCGGGCCCAGTCGGCCCTCCTCGCGGCGCAGGCCCCGGACGGCCACTGGCTCGGCGAGCTCGAGGCCAACAGCACCATCACCTGCGAGTACCTGCTCTTCTGCCATCTCCTGGACCGGGTGGACCGCGAGCGGGAAACCAAGATGGTGCGCTACTTGCGGGAGTGCGAGGTCGCGGACGGCGGGTGGAGTCTCTACGAGGGCGGACCGGCCAATATCTCGGCGACCATCAAGGCCTACTTCGCCATGAAGGTCGCGGGCGTGGGGGTAGACGACCCGGCCATGGCGCGGGCGCGGGCGCTCATCCAGGACTGGGGCGGCCCCGTCGAGGCCGACGTCTTCACCAAGATTCTCCTCGCGCTCTTCGGCGAGTACGACTGGCGCGGCGTGCCGGCCATGCCGGTCGAGATCATGCTGCTGCCCCGCTGGTCCTACTTCAACCTCCACGAGGTCTCCTACTGGTCGCGGACGGTCATCGTCCCGCTCCTGATTCTCATGGACGCCAAGCCCGTCAAACGGCTGCCCGAGTCCTGCCGGCTCGACGAGCTCTGGCCCGTGCCGCGAGAACGGGCGAGCCTGAGGCCCAGGCGCCTCCCGCGCCCCTTCTCTCCCACGCGCTTCATC
>JACORX010000003.1 GCA_016179165.1 Candidatus Rokuibacteriota bacterium
CTACTGCGATGTCGACCGCTACCCGGCGTTCAAGCGCGATTTGCACGAGGCCGCCTTCGAACACATCGAGATTCCCCACGTCCGCCAGTCGGGCAAGAATTCCGCCGACATCCGGATGGTGGTGGACGCGCTCGATCTCGCCTACGGGAAAACGCACATCGACAGCTTCGCGCTGGTTTCGGGAGACTCGGACTTCTCGCCGCTGGTCTCCAAGCTTCGGGAGAACGATCGCTACGTGATCGGGCTCGGGGTCAAGTCGTCCTCGTCGGAGCTGCTCGTCGGCAACTGCGACGAGTTCATCTTCTACGAGGACCTGATCCGCGAGTCGAAGAAGACCACGGCGCTGCGCGGGATGCCGGAGAAGAAGATGGAGGCGATGACGCAGTTGATCGAGGCCATCCAGGCGCTCCAGCGGGAGAACAAGGACACGCTCTGGGGCTCCATGGTCAAGCAGACCATGCAGCGGAAGAACCCCGCCTTCAACGAGTCCTACTACGGCTACTCGACCTTCTCGAAGCTCTTGGAAGAGGCAGCGAAGCAAAAGATCGTGACGCTGGAGAAGGACTCGAAGAGCGGGACCTACATCATCACCTCGGTCGAGGAAGGCAGGGCCGCGTAGCGCGCGCCACGGCCGGCCTCTGCGGCTCCGTTCGGTGAGCCGTCGAACCCGGAGCGTCTCGGCGTATACTGGTCGAACCGTGCGTCGATTCCACTCTAGACCATTGCTCGTGGCATCCCTGTGCGCGCCGCTCTTCTGGGGCGCGGCCTGCGCGGCCGAGACCCGCAGCGTGACCATCGACCCCGCGCTCGCACGCGGGGCCGCCGACGCGCCCGTCACCATCGTGGAGTTCGCCGACTACCAGTGACCCTACTGCAAGCGCGTCCAGCAGGTGCTGGACCAGGTGCTGCAGGAGTTCAAGGGCAAGGTGCGGGTCGTCCACAAGGACTTCCCGCTGCCCTCCCACGCAGGCGCGCTGCCCGCCGCCGAGGCGGCACGCTGCGCCGGGGCGCAGGGCGTCTTCTGGGAGTACCACGATCTCCTGTATCTCAGCGTGCCGGACTTCTCGCGCGACGACCTCATCCGCTACGCCGGCCGCCTCAACCTCGACCGCGACGCCTTCACCACCTGCATCGACACCCGCCGGCTCCGCAAGCAGGTGGAAGCCGACGTCGCAGAGGGCCGCGCGATCGGTGTCCGGGCCACGCCCACCTTCGTGGTCAACGGCACGCCGCTCGTCGGCGCCCAGCCCATCGAAGCCTTTCGCGAGGCGGTTCGCGCGGCGCTCAAGGACACCGGCGCCGAATAGCCGGCCCGAGGAGAATCCGCATGACCACGCCTCCCGTCAGCTTCTTTGCCGCCAGCGACAAGGTTCCGTGGGTCGAGCGGCGGCCCGGAGTCTTCTGGAAAACCCTCTGGGAGAACGCCGACGGCCGCCACAAGGCTGTCCTCATTCGCTACACGCCCGGCTCCGTCATCGCGCGTCACCGCCACATCGGCGACGAGCAGATCTGGGTGCTCGAAGGCGAGGTCGCGGACGACACGGGCGTCTGCACCGCGGGGAACTACGCTCGACGTCCGCCGGGCTGCGTGCACACGGTCACGAGTCGGGACGGTGCGCTGGTGTTCGCGGTGATCTCAGGGCCGACCGAGCCCGCCTAGCAGGCGGCTGAAAAAGGCCCATCTGCGCCATTTGGCAAGAACTGTTGGGGCGCCCTCGGCCGCACGCTCAACGTACAGGGAGTACGCCTCGCGTGCGGATCAACTCAGCCCTCGTCTCGCGGCGGCCGCTCAACTCGAACGGCGGGGCGCCGCCTCGCATCTGGACCTTTTTGAGCCGCCTGCGGGTTTCCCAGGAACCTTGTCGGACGTCACTGCGCCGGGTATCACGCCTCCTCTACGCGCCCCAGGTCGAGCGCATCGGTCAGTGTCTTGAGCAGGCAGAAGAGGCTCGCGCGCACGGTCTCGTCGTAGTCGCCGGCCGCCGTCCCGCCCTCGTAGAACACCGAGAGGATGTAGGCCGGCAGGCTCGGATGCTCCCCGTGCTCGAGCGCTTCGAGCATCTGGACGGGCGCCGCGCCGTCGTGCTCGCCGAGCCACGCCTGGGTGAGGGCGTAGGCCGCCAAGACGCGGTCCTCCGCGAGCAGCGGGAACGGATGGCCCAGGCTGGCCTCGAGGACCTTGAAGAGGAGGAAGGCGAGACCGAGCGCCGCCTTCTGGACGGCGGGATCGAAAGCGCTCGTGACGGCCTGGGAGAACGCGGCGGCGTGGGGCTGGAAATCGAGGAAGACCTGCGCCTCGCTCGCGATGCGGGCGGGCGCATACTCGGTCATGGCGCGCCACACTTCGTCGACGAGCGTCCGATCGATGGCTCGCACCAGGAGGAATCCCCTTGCGGCTTCCTACGGTCTCCGGTAAGGTGAACAGTCGGGATTCTAGCACGCGCGGGCACGCCGTCCGCGCGCTCTCCACGTATGAGGCATCGACAACGAGGCATTGATGATGACCGCAGAGCACTTCTGGCTGTCGGTGGGCTTCCTCGGTCAGGCGTTCTTCTCGAGCCGCTTTCTTGTCCAGTGGATCGCCTCCGAACGCAAGAAAGAGAGCGTGATCCCGGTCTCCTTCTGGTTCTTCTCGATCGGTGGCGGGACCACGCTCCTGATCTACGCGATCTACCGCCAGGACCCGGTGTTCATCCTGGGCCAGGGCGCGGGCCTTCTCGTCTACCTGCGCAACCTCTACCTCATCCGGCGCAAGCAGCGTCAACTCGCCCAGGCCGGCACCTGACGGCCGCCGGCTGGAGGAAACCCCAATTGGGCTCGATCAAGACGGATTCGATCAAGTGGGCGATGCCGCAGGCGCGGGAGATCCTGATGATCCCGGGCCCGACGGAAATCCCCTTCCCCGTCATCCAGGCCATGAACCAGCCGCCGGTGATCCAGTACGACCAGACCTTCGACGTGGACGTCCTGGAGCCGATCAACCTGGCGCTCAAGAAGGTGTTCCAGACGGAGCGGGGCGAGGTCATCACCATGCCGGGCTCGGGCAAGACCGCGCTCGAGTCGAGCGCGCTCTCGATGGTCGAGCCCGGCGACCGCGTCCTTGTGATCGTGACGGGCAGCTTTGGTCTCTTGATGGGCGCGGTCATGGGGCGAATCGGCGCCGAGGTGACCGAGTTCAGCGCGGAGTGGGGCCGGCCTATCGACCTCGTCAAGCTCGAGAAGGAGATCGATCGCGTCAAGCCCAAGATCGTCACGATGGTCCACAACGAGACCTCGACGGGCACGACCTACCCGGCGGCCGAGGTCGGCAAGATCGTCAAGGGCCACGGCGCCCTGTTCCTCCTCGACACCGTCTCCTCGCTGGCGGGCATCGACGTGCGCACCGACGGGTGGGGCGTGGACCTCAACATGACGGGCTCGCAGAAGTGTCTCGCCGCGCCGCTCGGCATGGCGATCGTGGGGGTCACCCCGCCGGCCTGGGAGGCCATGGAGCGCCGCAAGCACAAGGCCGCCTCGTGGGTCTACGACCTCCTGCGCTGGCGGGACTCGTGGATCCCGGTCTCTCGCGGCGGTCGCGTGCCGGAAGGCGGCAGGCGGATGCAGCCCATCTCGATGTCGACCCACCTGACGCATGCCCTGGGCGTCGCTGTCCGTCTCGTGCTCGAGAAAGGGCTCGAGGCCCGCTTCCGCCGCCACGCCGTGGCCGGCCGCGCCTTCCGCGCGGGCATCGAGGCCATGCGCCTCGAGATGTTCCCCGACCCGTCTGTCCGGTCCGACACCGTCTCCTGCATCAAGACGCCGCCGGGCATCGAGCCCGCGGCCATCGTCAAGCGCATGCGCGAGGCCTACGGCATTCTCATCGGCACCGGGCTCGACAAGATGCGCACGACGACGCTGCGCGTCGGCCACATGGGCATCACGGCGAGCCCGCTCTATATCCTGCCGACGCTCTCGGCGCTGGAGATGACGCTCCGCGATCTCGGCTACCGGAGCGAGGCTGGGGCGGGCGTGGCTGCGGCGCAGGCCATCTTCGCGGGCTCCGCCTCGTGATCGTCGTCCCCGACGACTTCCCCTCGGTCTTCGATGGCACCCCCGCCCACGAGCGGGCGAAGAAGCTCGGCGACGTCTCGGTCTTTACCGAGCGGGGCGCCGACGCGGAGCAGGAGCTGATCCGGCGCATCGGCCGCGCGGAGGTGGCGATCAACATCCGGGCCCACGCGCGGTTCAGCGAGGCCGTCTTCACCGCCTGCCCCGCCCTCAAGATGATCTCCGTCTGGGGCACGGGCACCGACAACGTGGACCTGAGCACGGCCGGCATGCGCGGCGTCACGGTCTGCAACACGCCGGGCGTCAACGCCTTCGCCGTGGCCGAGCACGCGCTGACGCTGATGCTGGCGGTGGCGCGGAAGATCACCACGCTGGACGCCGAAATGCGGAAGGGCAAGTGGCCGCGCGAGCTCTTGACCCAGCTGCTCGGCAAGACGCTCGGCGTCTTCGGCTTGGGCACGATCGGCGCCCGCGTGGCGGCGCTCGGCAAGGCCATCGGCATGGACGTGCTGGGCTGGTCGGCGCTCGGCGACGAGGCCCGCATCGGCAAAGCCGGTGCCACACCCGCCTCCAAGGAAGAGATCCTGGCTCGGGCGGACGTCATCAGCCTGCACGTGCGCCTGAGCTCCGAGACCCGCGGCTTCATCGGCCGGAAGGAGCTTGCCCTGATGAAGCCGACGGCCATCCTGGTCAACACGGGGCGCGGCGTGCTCGTGGACCGCGACGCGCTCCTCGCCGCGCTCAAGGAGAAGAGGATACTGGGCGCGGGCCTCGACGTCTTCCACCAGGAGCCGCTGGCCCCTGACGACCCGATCCTCGCCCTGCCGAACGTGATCTGCTCGCCGCACAATGCGGGGCAGACGCCCGAGGTCATCCGCGACGGCCTGCTCCGCGCCGTCGAGAACGTCGAGCACTTCCTGAAGGGGAAGCCCCGAGACTTGGTCGTTTCTCCGGTTCGCTAGCCCGGCAAGGCCTGCCGGCGCACGTCCACTCGGGTCGGCCGCGGGTCAGGCGCGTCCAAGACGGCCCGCACCTTCCGGGCGAGCGTGTCCGGCGTAAAGGGCTTCTGGAGAAAGGCGGTCCCCAAATCCAGGACGCCGTGACGGACGGCCGCGTCGTCTGTGTAGCCGGACATATACAGCACCTTCATCTCAGGTCGCAACGGCGCCAACCGTTCGGCAAGCTCCCGGCCGCTCATCTGCGGCATGACGGCATCCGTCACCATGAGCGGGATCGGGCCGGCATGCCGCTCACAGGTGAGCAGCGCCTCCGCGCCGTGCTGCGTGTCCAACACCGTGTAGCCGTTGGCGTGAAGGATGTCCCGCGCAAGCTCTCGGACTCCCTCCTCATCTTCCACGAGGAGGATCGTTTCCGTCCCGTGGGGTACCTGGGCGAGCGCTGCCTTCGGCCTCCCCGGCGCGGAAGCCACATCAACCCGGGGCAGATAGATTCTGAACGTCGTCCCCCGCCCCGGCTCCGTGTCGACCTCGATGTAGCCCTCGCTCTGCTTGACAATCCCGTAGACGGTGGCCAGCCCGAGCCCTGTTCCTTTGCCCGGTCCATTGGTCGTGAAGAAGGGTTCGAAGATGTGAGCCTGAACCTCCGGGGGCATCCCGACCCCGGTGTCGCCCACGACCAGCATCATGTAGGGGCCCGGGCTGGCCCCGGGGTGGCGCCGCACAAACGCGGCGTCCATCTCGACACGGGTGGTCTCAATGCTGAGCCGGCCGCCCTGGGGCATGGCGTCCCGGGCGTTCACGACCAGGTTCATGAGGACCTGCTCGATTTGGCTCGGGTCGGCTCTCACGTGTCCCAGCGCCGGGTTCAGCGTTGTGACCAGGCTGATGCTTTCGCCGATCACCCGGCCAAGCATCTGCTCTAGGTTGGCGATTACCCCGTTGAGGTCGAGCGAGGTCGGCTGGAGGACCTGCTTGCGACTGAACGCCAGGAGCTGGCGCGTCAGGTCGGCGGCCCGACCCGCGGCCTTCTGGACGAGCTCGATTCCCTGGCGGACGGGATCTGCGGGTTTCAGGGAACGCAGCAGCAGCTCGGAGCGACCCATGATCACCGTGAGCAGATTGTTGAAGTCGTGAGCGATGCCGCCGGCGAGCTGCCCCACGGCTTCCATTTTTTGGGCCTGCGTCAGCTGGCTCTGGGTCTGGGCGAGCTCCTCGTAGGCCCGGCGGGTTTCCTGGAGCAGTCGACTGTTCTCCAGGGCAACCGCTGCCTGCGACGCAAAGGCGGTGGCGATCATCAAGTCCTCCGCGGAGAACCCCTCCTCCCGCCGTGTCCGGACGCTCAGCACGCCTACCACCCGCTCCCCGACCTTGACCGGGACGGCCATGACTGCCCGATAGCCGAGTCGGCCTATGGTTTCCCGATGCGCCGAAATCACCCGCGGATCATTCACGAGATCCGTGACCATCAGGGGTTCGCCACTAGCCGCGACCCGCCCGCTGAGGCTCTCTCCGATCTTGAGACGCGATGTGATCATGACGTCCTTCGCGTCGCCCCAGGAGCCGGCGAGCACAAGTTCTTCACCTTCCACGAGCCGGAAACCGACCGATCCGGAACCGAGGAGGCGCCCACAGGCTTCCGAAATGGCCGCCAGGAGGGAGTCCACGGGCTGCATTCTTGACAGCTCGCAGCTCAGCGCAAGCAGGGTCTCGAGCCGACTCTGGCGAGCCCGCAGCTCCTGGAGGAGCTTGGCATGTTCGATGGCGATGGCCGCCTGGTTGCCAAATGACGTGAGACTCTGAAGTTCGGCCGTACTGAAACGATGATGGTGACGTGTCAGGAGCGAGAGCACCCCGACCAGTCGGTCCCGTACCGGGAGGGGGATGCAGAGGAGAGACACGTAGCCCTCCTCTCGCATCCACTCGGCGTTGACCGTCCGAGAATCTGTCAGTACGTCTTCCACGACGAGCGCCTCTCGGGTGAGCGCGACGTACCCGGTCAGCCCTTCACCAACCGCAAACTCCGTCTTCCGCCCCGAGCCAGGCACCCCCCGGGTCCCCGCCTCGGACCGAAGGACGAGGCGATCCCCCTCGATGACCCAGATCCGCGACGCGGCATCGGGCAGGAGATCCGTCGCCGCTCCCGCTACACGCTCCAGCACCTCCGGGAGCTCCAGCGAAGCCGTGACGACCCGCGCCAGCCGGGCGAGGTCCTCTGCCTGACGCTGCCCCCGTGTCGCCTCCGCATAGAGTCGGGCGTTCTCCAGCGCTACCGCGGCCTGGTTCGCAAACGTCTGGACAAGTTGGATCTCTTCGGCAGTGAAGACGCGCCCCGCGCGATCCCTCACCGCGAGGACGCCGCGCACCCCGTCCTGCACGAGCAGGGGTACGGCAAGGACGGCTTGGTAGGGACCCGCCCCGATTCGAGCCCGGGCCTCCGGCGGCAAGACAATGCGCGGATCGGTCAAGATATCGGCCGTCGCCACGGGCTGTCGCTCGGACACGGCGAGCGCCGCCATGCCGGTCCCTGGGGGGAGCACCATGTTCGGCCGGAACGTGGGCCCACCGTCGCCTGACACTGCCACGGCCACCAAGTCGCCCGACTCCGGCTCCACCCGGAAGAGGGCGGAGTAGTGGACGCCGACCAAGCTCCGCAGGCTGTCGGCAATCCATTGACCGCACTGTTCGGGGTCGAGCGATCGGGCGATTCGCCGACCGGTCTCCGCCAGGCTCTCTGCGACCCGCCGGCGACGCTCGCTCTCCTCGAACAGACGCGCATTGGTGAGGGCGACCGCCGCCTGGCCGGCCAGCAGCGCCATGAGCTCTTTCTCTTCGTGTGAGAAAACGCGGGGGCTTGTGTAGAGAAGGGTCAGCACCCCCGCCCCCTGACCGCTGGTCATCAGCGGGATGACCGCGCAGCCGTGGAGCCCCAGCATCACGCTAAGGCGTCGGTTGAGAAAGCGCGGGTCCCCCTGGACGTCTCTCACGTATTCGGCGCGGCCCGACTCGAAGACGCAGCCCGCCACACCCTTCCCGTAGGGGATGGCGTCGAACTCCACCAACCGCTCCTCGCCCGGAGCCAGACCAGAGGTGGCCTGCGGCCGCAGGACCCCGTCGGTCGGATCGTCGACCCACACGTCCACGACTCGAGCGCCCAGAAGGGCGGTCGCGGCCTTCGTGATCTCCTTGAACACCTGCCGCACATCCCGCGCCGAGACGATGAGCTCGCTCAGGGCGCTCAACGCGGTCAGCTTCTCGGCCCGTTCCTCGATGCGCGTGTAGAGACGCGTGTTCTCGATCGCGAGGGAGACCTGACCGGCCAGCGTGGTCGCCAGCCGGATCTGCTCCGGGGTGAAGAAACGGTGGGTTTGGCGATGGTCGAGGAGGCAGGCGCCGACGACTTGGTCCTTGCGGTAGATCGGCAGAACCAGGAGGGATCCGATCTCGAACAGGGCCGCCCCGCCCGCCGGCAGCAGGGGACTGGTGGTGGCATCAAGGATCTCGATCGGGCCCCGCCGTTCCATGACCTCGTAGAAGAACGGGAGGTCCTCGAGCCTCAGCGAGCCGAGATCCTTGAAGGCCATCCACATCCGCGCATTCGACTGGCCCGTCGCGAACTGCGACGTAACGGGCAGGACCCGTCCGGTCGTCTCCTCCAGGAGAAGGAACGCGCACCGGTCGACACCACAAGCCTCGGCGAGCTTTCGAGTGGCAAGCGCCACCTGCTCTTGCGGGTCAGCGACAGACTCAAAAACGGCCGCCATGTCGAGCTGGAGCCTGAGTTGACGGGCCGTCTCGACTTGGCCCTGGAGGAGCGTCCAGAAGAACCGGAGGCTCCCGCTCCCAATGACTTCCACCCCGGAGGGTCTGGCCCGGAGCAATTCCTCGAGGATCGCGTCCTGCCCCGTCACCTCGAGCACGACGTTGACGGGATGAGCGAACACGTCCAGGTGGTGAGCAGCCGTCGGGATGCCGAACACCCGGGCGCGCTCGATCGCCGGGGCATCCTGTCGAGGATCGACCACAACGACCACTCGGCCCCCCGGCCAATCCAGGAGGAGATCCAGCAGGGCGGCCCCTCCCGGTCCCCCGCCGACCAGGCCGACTCGCAGGCCCCCGGCAGGCTGCCCCGATGTCATAGTGACCACTCCAGGCCCCCTACGCGGGCAGCTCCGGCAGTGGTCGGCGCGAAACGGCCCGGCGGAAAAGAGTCGTCATCGCTCGCTGAGCGCTCGCTGGACGAGTCGCTCGAGGTCTTCGAGGTGGAAAGGCTTGCTGAGCACCGGCGCGTGGGTCGCCTTAAGAAAGCTCGCGTACTCTCGCGGCTCCGAGGTCCCGCTCACGAATACGAGCCGCCCCAGCAATGTCGGTTGTCCCTTTTCGAGTTCGCGATAGAGACCCACGCCGTCGAGCTTCGGCATCCGGAGATCACTCACGATGAGGTCGTACGAGCGGGCGGCGATCTTCTCCAGCGCCTCACGGCCATTCCTGGCCATGTCGACCTCGTGCCCCTCCGTCGCCAGCACCTCGGCCATGAACCCAGCGACCATGGGCTCGTCATCAACCACGAGAATGAGGGCGCGGCGGGTTTCGGCAGTGGACATATGATCGACCGGCATTCGCAGGCCTCCTCTGACCAGGGAGACGCAAGCGGCGGGCCATTCCCAAGGAGTAGGAAAATCAGGTGCTTACGGCGCTCTCCGCTCGACCCCGTTCCCGAAAATTGTCACTCGCGCCCACAAATCGGCAAGCGGCATGCGTCGGGCCCAAACCCGCCGGGGGTAATCCGGCAGGCGCAGTGGTTCCCTGGAAAATGCTGATGCCGGACCGGGCCATGGCGTGGCCGGCTGGAACCGGTTCGCCGTCGACGGTGAGGTCCGGGCAGGCTCCCTCGCACTCGTTCGGCTTCGCGGGTGGGAGGTGCGGCGAACGATCTCGATTATCCGGCTTCGAGACGCCGCGCTGACGCCGTCAGCTCGTGAATTTCTCACGATGCTGCGGGCGCGCTGGGGCGGCCCGCCGACGCGGCGTCGACGCGCCGCTTCGCGTTCTTGACCAGCCGATCCGGCTTGACAGGGCATATCCGGATCGGAATTCCGTGTGGTATCCTCCGCGCCGTGGAAGAGTCGGGCGGTCCGTCACGCTCTGCCGCTGTGCCCGCGCTGGACACCGGCCGGGCCCCGGCTCTGGCGCCGTGATCCCGGAACACTGATCCCGGAGGCAGCCATCGCTCAGGTTTCGTCTCTCATGCTGGCCCGCTTCACCCGGCTGCCGCGGCGCTCCCAGGATACCTGGCAAGGCGGCATCCTTCGCATGCCCATGTGGGTGGACGGCCCCGATGGCACGCCGTATCGGCCCCTGGGCGCCGTGTGGGTCAGCCTGGAGACGGGCCTCGCCAACATGAAGCTCGCAGAGTCGAACGAAGAAGAGGGGACGGTCGCCCTCGACGCGCTGCTCGATCTGGGCTTCAAGTTCGCCGGGACGCGCCCGGCGGCGATCCAGGTCACCGACCAGGCACTCGGTGAGCAGATTGCCCGCACGCTTGGTGACCCGGAGCTGGCGGTGATCGTCGACCCCCGTCTCGACGAGGTGAAGGCGATGGTGGAGCGAATGGCGGCGGAGACGAGCGGCGAGCCGCCTCCGGCAGCGCTCGACCGCGCGGGCGTAACCGTGGAGCGCATGCGGGCATTCGCCGTCGCGGCGCGCGATTTCTACGCCGCGGCGCCCTGGCGTCACCTGAGCGACGAGGACCTGATCCACGTGGAGACGCCGAGAGTCGGCAGGCCATTTCGTCATCTGACGGTCCTCGGACACGCCGGTCAAACGTTCGGGCTGGGGTTCTTCGCCTCCGCGAAGGACCTCGACGATCTCCATACCTCCCCCGACCCCGAAACCCTTCTGGAAGACGGGGGGCGCTGGGCCGTCCTTTTCGGCGCGCCCTGGGAGACGCCATTCTCTGATCTCGACCTGTGGGAAGAGCAAGGGTTCCCGGTGGCGGCAGCCGGGGCGTATCCGGTGGCGGCGTGGTTCGGCCCATCGAACCTGTTGCGCCGCCCGGATGCGCGCGAGCTGGGTGACATCGAGACGATACTGCTGGCGCTGGCCCGCACCACGGAGGCCGAGATCGACCAGGGCCGCTGGAGTCACGAGGTCGTCGCTCACGGGAGCCCCTGCCGCGTCACCCTGGCCATCCCGGAGCTACTGCGCCCACTGGACGCGCCGCCTGACCCCGGTCAACACGGCATGCCCGATCGTCGCGTCATGGAGCGCATGCTGCTCGAGGTGCAGCGCTTCGCCGCCACCAAGGAGTTTGCCAGCGAGTCCGAGTTGAACGACGCCATCCAGGCGAAGTTCACGGGATCGATGGACGCCATCGCGTCGACGGCCAGCACGCCCGTGGAGCGCGCGCAGGATCTGGTCTACCGTGCCATGGACGCCCGCGGCCGGCGCCGCATCCAGCTGGCGCGCAAGGCGCTCGATCTGTCCGCAGACTGCGCCGACGCCTACGTCCTCCTCGCCGAGGAGTGCGCCGACCTCAGCCAGGCCCTCGACCTCTATGCCCAGGGTGTGGCAGCCGGCGAGCGGATCCTCGGGCCCACCGTCTTCGCGGAAGAGGCCGGGCACTTCTGGGGCGACGTGAGCACGCGGCCCTACATGCGGGCGCGCTTCGGCCTGGCCAGATCCCTCGATGATCTGGGCCAGCGTGACGAGGCCCTCACGCACTACCGCGAACTGCTCCGTCTCAATCCCGGCGACAAC
Organism: Candidatus Rokuibacteriota bacterium; assembly: GCA_016179165.1. Taxonomy (GTDB): domain Bacteria; phylum Methylomirabilota; class Methylomirabilia; order Rokubacteriales; family CSP1-6; genus AR37. The sequence goes on from JACORX010000003.1 coordinate 11,763, forward strand.
CAGGGTGTCCGGTACGCCTCTCTCACCGCGCTCCTCCTCACGGGGCGGGATGACGAGGCGGGGACGCTGCTCCTCCAGTTCGGCGACGAGGCGACGGCGCAATGGCAGTACGGCTGGGCCCTCTGGGCCTTTCGCCGCGAGGGTGATTGCCCGGCTTCGCGCAAGCGTCTGCGCGCGGCGTTTCGGTCGAACCGCCACCTGCCCGGCTACCTGGCGGGCGACAGCGAATGGACGGGCCCCGCGCCTCAGTCGTATGCCGTGGGCAGCAGGGAGGAAGCGGTGATCTGCGTCGATGAGCTCGGAGACGCCTGGGACGCGACACCCGGCGCTCTGGAATGGCTTGCGACCCACGCGCCTGCCGGAAAGCACCGGAAGCGCCACCGCCGCTGATCCCGGCGCCCCTCCCCGAGGGCCTCCGGTGGCCCACCCTGCCACATGAACATCATTCCAGCTTCACGGGCGAGCGACCGAAGTGGTCGAGCCCTCCGGCCCCGGGATCGAAACGCCGCTTCACGCGGACGAAGTTGAGGAGATCGCCGCCGCCGGCCGTCTCGGGGAAGACCATGCCGGCGTGAGGAAAAGCCTCGCGCAGGCCGAGCACGCCGATGCAAGAGCGCCGGGTGGATTCCAGATCGCGTGTCTTGAGCGTGAGGTGCCTGAGCGCCATGACCCGAGTGTACTCCTGCGCGCCCGGTGGCTATCTCGCCCCCGCGGGCCCGGTGTAACGAGTCGTCCACCACCTCCGTTCCCGGCAGTTATGGCCGCGCAGTTCTGTTGTTGACAAGCCCGCAACCCCCTCCTAGACTCCCCCCGACGCGCCCGTAACCGTCCGGCCGGCCGCAGGGGGAGGCTTCATGCTCCTACATCGAGCTCTCGGACAACCCTTCGTCGTCATCGCCGGCCGGTTCGGCGGCCGGCGCCGGTGTGTCGCCGTGCGCGCTCCCCCGCCTCGTCGTGATCGACGCCATGCTCCTCTCGTGGCGGAAGCGCTCGCCGCTTCCGCACACAGAAGCGCACCAAAATGGTTCACGAAGGGAGGGCCCGAATGGCACGCGTAACCGAGACACCGGGCGCCAGGCCGCCCGAGGATCGCACGATCCACAAGGTTCCGGATCCATTCCCCCTGACGCTCGCCGGCATGCTCGCCGCCCTCGGACCGCAGGCGATCAACTTCGGCATCTCGATCGGCGGCGGGGAGGCGTACCTCCTGCCGAACGTCTCCGCCCGAGGCACGCTCCAGATGCACTGGCTCATGACGATCTCGGTCGTCCTCGAGACCGCGCTCGTCTACGAATGTATCAAGTACAGCATCTGCACGGGGCGCTCGTTCTTCGCGGCCACCAACGAGCTCAAGCCTTACGGATTCTGGCCGTGGTTCTGGGCGGTGGTGACCATCCTGACCTTTGCCTGGCCGGCCTGGATGGGGGGCGCGGTCGTCGCCGCGCACAGGTTCACCGGCATCGGCAACCCGCCGATTCTCGGCCTGCCCCCGCATTACATCTGGGCGGTGGTGGCCCTCCTCGCCGTGCTCATCGTCTTCTACTTCTCCAACCGGACGTACAACTTCCTCTCGAAGTTCTTCATCGTCATCATGTTCGCGAACATCGTGCTTGTGCTCGTGGTCACCCTGATTGCCGCGAAGCCCCAGCACTACTGGCAGGTGCTGCTCGGCTACCTCGGCATCTCGTTCCTCCTCGAGGGCTACCCGGCGACCCTGCCCAAGACCGACGCGCTTGCCCTCTTCAACCAGCCCGGCGGGAGCCTCATGTGGGTGAGCTTCTGGGTGATCGGGGCCGGCTTTGGGATGGGCAAGTACGCCGGGCAGGTCACCGGCGTGCTCCGGCCGCCCGAGCACATCACCGCCCAGGAGCTGCACTGGGACACCTCGGACCCCGAGGAGCGCCGCAAGATGGACCAGTGGGTGAAAGTCGGTGGCTACAGCCTGATCCTCTGGTGGGCCATCATCGGCGGCCTCATCATGACCTACCTCTACTCGGTGTGCGGGCTCGCGTACCTGCACGAGGACTTCCTCAAGACCGGCAAGATTCCCACCGGCGTGCAGGTCCCCATCCAGATGGCCACCATTGCCCAGGGCGTGATGGGGCCGATGGCGGGCTGGCTCATGCTGCTCTTCATCATGGTCACGCTCTACGACGCGCAGTTCCCCTTCTACGACACCTTCATCGGCCGGACCACCTGCGACGCCATCGCGGTGACCGGCAAGGCCCGCCGTCCGTACCGCTTCTACTACTTCGTCGTGGTGACGGCGGCCGTGGTGGCCGGCTTCTACCTGATCACCGTGGCCCAGCCCTTCATCTTGTGGATCGGGGTCGCCATTTCCGCCCTCGTCTACCGCTCGATCGGGGCCTGGCAGATCCTGCTCCTGAACAACCGGCGCTTGCCGGAGGGCTTCAAGGTCAGCAAGCTCAATACCTGGCTGCTCTGGATCACCGTCGTCACCGGCTTCGGCGGTGTCGGCACCTGGGCGGTCACCGTGCTGCCCGGCGAGATGGCCAAGCGGTTCGGCGGCTAGACAGGAATGCCCGGGCGGTCCGGCGTGATCGGGCCGCCTGGGCTGGACTCACGGCGATGAGGGCGTATCTCTGGCTGGTGATGATGCTGATCTGGCTCGGCGGACTGCTCTTCGGACTCTGGTGGGTATGGCCCCACATCGAGGCCATGGAGCTCACCGGTGACCTGGTGCTGGCCCTTGCCTGGCTCATCGCCGGCGGGGCGGCCTGGCTCCTGGCTTTGAACCTCGGGTTCCAGCACTACTGGCGCCGCTGAGCAGGTGGCAGTGTCCGCGACGAGGCGGCATTCGCCGCCGGCGTGGCGCCACCGGTGGACGGCGGCTACACCGGAGCATAAATAAACGAACATGGGCCACTGGCCCACCCTGCCACGTGACGATCGGGTATTTACACGCCGATGTTCTGAGCAAAGGCCCTTATCGGCGGCCTGCTAGAGCACCGAGCGGATGGCGGCCAGGA
>JACORX010000168.1 GCA_016179165.1 Candidatus Rokuibacteriota bacterium
CTCCTGGCCAAGGGCGTGGCGGCGGCGTTCGGCCCCGGCGCCCTGCCGGAGGAGATCATCGCGACCGTGCGGCGCCTCGTCGCGGCCGGCGTCGCCCCACCGCCCTGACGGGAGACCCGCATGGACTTCGAGACCATCCTCTACGACACCGACGGCCCCATCGCGTTCATCACGCTGAACCGGCCGGAGCGGCTCAACACCATCGTGCCGCCCATGCCCGACGAGTTCGAGACCGCCATCCACGCCGCGGCGGCTGATCCCGTCGTGAAGGTCGTCGTCGTCCAGGGCGCCGGGCGCTCCTTCTGCGCGGGCTACGACTTCAGCGGGGGCTTCCGCCACTGGGACTCGCAGATCAGCACCGACGGCCGCTGGGACCCCGGGAAGGACTTCGTCTTCGCCGCCTTCCCGCAGTTCGCGCCCACCCAGAAGTTCATGAGCATGTGGCGCTGTCCCAAGCCCGTGATCGCGCAGGTGCACGGCTGGTGCGTCGGGGGCGGCTCCGACACCGCGCTCTGCGCCGATCTCGTGATCGCCAGCGAGGACGCGCGCATCGGCACGCCGTACGCCCGCATGTGGGGCTGCTACCTGTCCGGCATGTGGCTGTACCGCCTGGGCCTCACGCGTGCCAAGGAGTACGCCCTCACCGGCAAACCCTTGTCCGGAAAGACGGCGGCCGAGATCGGCCTGATCAACACGGCCGTGCCGTTCGCCCGGCTCCAGGAGGAAGTGCGGCGCACGGCGCTCCAGCTCGCCTCCATACCTGCCTCGCAGCTCTCGGCCATGAAGCTCATCGTGAACCACGCATGGGAGCAGATGGGCCTGTCCAGCACCCAGACCCTCGGCCCCATCCTCGACGGTCTCATGCGCAACACGCCGGACGCGCTCCGGTTCATCGGGCTCGCCGCGCGCGAGGGGGTCGGCGCGGTCATCGCCGAGCGGGACAAACCGTTCGCCGACTACAGCCAGGGGCCACCGGAAGAGCAGCCCGATCCCACCCACGTCATCCATCCCCCCGCCGTTGAGGGGCCCCGCCGGGAGTTCGTGCGGCATACGACTACAAGCGCTACTTCGACGAGATCGCGGTGGCTGGTGTTCCTGCGCGATGCGCACCCGGGCTACCTCTCTTGGGAGGAGCATGAGCAGATCCAGCACCGCCTACGCGCCAACGTCCTCGCCCACCGCACCGAGTACCGGCTCGACCCCGCGCGCGAGGGGCCGGCCCTCTTGCGGGGGCTGGCCGTGTGCGGGCGCTGCGGGGCCCGCATGACGGTGCGCTATCATCGGTGGGGCCCCGCGCTCCTGCCGACCTACTATTGCCATCGCCTCGGCCAGCGGCTCGCCGAGCCGAGCCACCGAACTTCAGGCTTCAGCGGCCCGGGGCCCGCGTTGCTCGTTCCGGCGCTGAGCCTGCCCGTTCGGCGGCGTTCGACCCGAAGTTGCCGTGCCGGCGCGCCGTCCGGGTCGTCGGAATCGGTTGACTAGTAACCCTGACGGGATTACATTTCGATCATGATGTCGGGCGTGCTCATCGCGGAGCGAGCACGTCGGCAGCTCCGGAGGGCTCCCGGACACATTGTGAACAAGCTCATGGCGTAGATCGAGGCTGTTGAGGAGGATGGGTTGGAAGCGACTCGACGTGTGCCTGGCTTCCACGATGAGTCCTTGAAGGGGAAGCGACGAGGTCAACGGTCCATACGACTCAGCCGCCAGTGGCGAGCGATCTATGAGATTCGCACAAACCGCGGTGCTCAACTCGTGTCGGCTGAAGAGGTGACGCCCCATGTCTACTGAGAAAGGGAATCCGCGCCGCAAGCGCGGCCGGTCGGACGCGATGACTTTCCTCGAGAAGCTGAGTGGTGGCCCGCTCACGCTCGCCAAGCTCCTCCGGTCCATTCGGGAGGGCGAGGCCATGACGCAGGCCGCGCTCGCCGAAACGCTAGGAATCTCGAAGCAGCATCTTTCTCACATCGAGAACGGTCGGAAAGTCGTCAGCCCAGAACGGGCTGCGCGCTGGGCTGCGCGTCTGGGTTATGGGGAATCGCAGTTTGTGCGGCTCGCGCTGCAGGATGAACTTCACCGAGCCGGACTCCGATACACCGTGACCGTTGACGCGGCGTGACGCCGCCGCCGAACCGACCGCGTCGTCCTCACGCGCCGCTCGCCTTGAGCGGTAGGTTCTCTCCGGCCACCCGTGCCGGTCCCCGGTCCCACCGCTCGCTCGCGTCGGCGCACACTCACCTCCAGACGTAGCCCATCTTGTCCGTCGTCCTCTGGAGGTGTCCCATGAGCGAGCTGCGTACCCTCATGATCCGTGACATGGCCCTGCGCGGGTTATACCCGCGCACCCACGAGGCGTACAACGACACCGTGGTGAAGTTGGCGAAGTACTACAAGCGATCACCGGATCAGCTGTCCAACGACGAGGTGCAGGCGTATCTGGCGCACCTCATCCAAGAGCGGAAGCTCGCCTGGAGTACGTGCAGCCAAGCCGCCCACGCCTTCCGCTTCCTCTATCACGTCACGCTCGCGCATCCCCGCACCGACGTCTGGGCCCGCTCCACCCCGCGGACTCTCCGGGGCCGGCCCCGCCGTCGGCCGCCCTGCGCGCTGCTGCCGCTGCTGCCCCCTCCCGTCAGTAATCCGTCCCAGTCTCGGCGTGGGACTCTGCCCCTGAAGACCGCCGCTTGACTGCCCCGCGGTCGCCGGCGCACGATCGCCGTTGATGACTGCCCTGGCTGGGGGATCGATGCTGCGGTCCGCGTGGCTCTCTCGGCGCCCGCCACCCCGCCGCCGGGCCCCGTCGGCCCCGGCCCGGTCTGATACTGGCCTTTATGTTTACCCGCTTCGCGGTCAGCTTCTTGGGTCGGCCCGGTGTCGGTTTGGCCGCGAGTGCCTCGCCTCCGTGTTTCTTCCAATCCTGAAGCCGGCGATGGACCGCACCTGACGATGCACGAACCTGGCGGGCGATCTCTCGAATCCCTTTCCCTTCCTGCGATAACTCCACGGCGCGACGACGGCGTTTCTCTGCCTCCTCCCCGCGTCGCTTGACTTGGCCGGCCCCCCCGGCCTAGCATCCCCGGAGGAGGGTGACATGGCCTACGACTACAAGCGCTACTTCGACGAGATCGCGGTCATCCGCGACCTGACCAATATGCCCGAGGCGGTGAAGTGGCGCACCGCCGCTCCGGCGCCTGACGCCGAGCGCCACCAGATCGTCCTCTACCTCGGGTGCAATGTGTTCCGCACCTCCCACATGGTTCAGACCGTCATCGCGATTTTCGATCGCCTCGGGCTCGACTACGTCGCGGTGGGCGGCCCGACGTACTGCTGCGGGATCGTCCACCATCAGCAGGGTGACACGGTCGCGGCCGGCGGCATGGCGGATCACACCATCAAGCTCTTCGAGCGCTATGAGCCCGAAGAGGTCGTGGTGTGGTGCCCGTCCTGCATCTATTTCTATGATGAAATCCGACAGGCCCGGCTTCCCTTCAAGGTCAGTCATGCCGCCGAGTTCCTCGCGTCGAAGCTCCCGGAAATCCGGTTGACCGAGCGGGTGAACGCAACGGTCGCGCTGCACTACCACAACCTGAATCAGCCTCGGCGGGGCGAGGGGCTCGCGGGGCAGCGGCTGCTCGAGGCGGTGCCCGGACTTCGCTTCGTGGCCATCGAGCCCGATCAGCGCTTCGGCCGGAGCTGCACGCCGTCCGTCCAGCAACAGTTCGGCCTCGACGCCTGGAACCAGATGGCGCGCGAAGAGATCGACCGCGCCCGGGCGGCGGGCGCCGACACCCTCGCCACGATCTACCACGGCTGCCAGCGCTATCTCTGCGTCTTCGAGTCCGAGAGCCC
>JACORX010000169.1 GCA_016179165.1 Candidatus Rokuibacteriota bacterium
CACGGCGTTCGCCATCGGCCTCAGCATCGAGGCGCAGATCATGCCGATCCTGGGCGGGCTCTACACGGTGGCCGGCCCGATCGTCGGCGCCCTCGTCCTCACGCTGCTCGGCGAGTACCTCCGGACCGCCTTCGGCGCCGCCAATCTGTTCGTCTACGGCCTCACCATGGTATTCGTCATCCTGTGGCTGCCGGACGGCCTGGTGGGGCTCGCCCGGCGGTGGTGGCGGAAGGCGGGCACGGCCGGTGTTCGATAACGAGGGCGGGACCACCGGGGAAAGTCTTGCTCGCTCGGTCCAAGTTTGACCTCTGATCCGCGCTCTGGCAGGATCGGGGTGAGGTGGGAGCGGGCTTATCCGCTCTGCGCCCAGTCGACATAAATCACGCTGCCAATCGAGGGCCATATGACTGACACGTTGCGTTCGCTCGATCGCCGCTTGTTCCTCCGCGCCGGGGTGCTCGGCGCCGTGGGCCTGCACGCCGCCGGCCGCGGGCGCGCGCTGGCCGCCGACCCGAAATCGCTCGACTTCACCACGTTCTACGTCGGCGCCGACGGCGGCATCATGCAGGGCATTGTGAATCGCTACAACGCGATGCAGCCGACCGCGAAGGTCAACTTCTCGGCGCCGGCCTGGGGTGCCGACTACCTCACCAAGCTCCTCACCGCCTCGCTGGCCGGCAACCCGCCGCCGATCGTGGCGCTGCACAACTACGAGATCCCGCCGCTCACCCGGTTCCTGTACGAGCTCGATGCGGCAGCGCTCGGCATCAAGAAGGAGAACTACGTCGAGAACGCGTGGAACCTCGCGGTCTACGAGGGCAAGCTCTACGGCCTGACGATGAGCACCGGCACGCTGGCGCTGGTCTACAACAAGGACCACTTCCAGCAGGCCGGCCTCGACCCCGCCAAGCCGCCCACCAACCGCGACGAGTTCATCCGGGCCGCTCAGGCGCTGACGCGCGACGGGCGCTTCGGCTTCGCACGCGACTCGGCCGGCTGGATGCCGTGGCTGACCTACAACTGGCAGGCCGGCGGCAATCTGCTCACGCCCGACGGCAAGAAGGCGCTGTTCGACACGCCGGCCGCCGCCGAGGCCGCGCAGCTCGAGCAGGACCTGATCCACAAGCACAAGGCCTGCCTGCCCACGCAGACGGCGAGCCCGGAGCTGCCGAAGCTGCTCTACGCCGGCAAGGTGTCGATGCTCTTCATGGGCCCGTGGAACCTCAACGCGCTGATGAAGAGCAACCGCGACAATAAGACGAACTTCGGCTGGGCGAAGATGCCGGTGTTCTTCGACCGCAAGAAGGCCGTCATGGCCACCTCGCACATCTACTCGCTCATGAAGCGCAAGCCCGAGGACCCGGCCGCGCGCGAGCTGGGCGGCAAGTTCATCGCGTGGCTGCTCGAGGAGGCCAGCGTCACCTGGGCCCAGGCGCAGGCGCCCGCCAACAAGCGGGTGCTCGGCCAGATGCAGAAGAGCGACGACCCCATCGTGCGCAACATGACGATGTGGGTGGAGCAGGCGGACCACGCGCACTTCCCGCCCTACCACCCCCGCTGGACCCAGGTGTACCGGGCCCTGAGCCAGGGCATGGAGGCAATCTCGTTCCGCGGCGACGACGTCAAGAGCACGCTGCGGGGGGTCACCGCGGGCGTCAACGATATCCTCGCCCAGGCCTAGGCGGTTGGCCGCGCGGCCGCGGCGGACGCAGGCGCTCGTCGCCTGGTTGTTCCTCCTGCCGTTCCTGGCGCCGTTCGTCTTGTTCTGGGCGGCGCCCATAGTCCGTGGGCTGTATCTCAGCTTCACCAACGCCAGTCTCACGGGCGCCGACGAGCGGTTCGTGGGGCTGGCCAACTACCAACAGCTCGTGGCCGACCCGACCTACCGGCGCGCCCTCGGCAACACCGTCGTGTTCGTGGTCGAGAATGTCCCGGTGCTGCTGGTCGCCGGGCTGCTGCTCGCCCTGCTCCTGAACCAGTCGATGCCCGGGCTCGCCGCGATCCGCGCCGCCTTCGTGGCTCCCTACCTCATCACCGCCTCCGCCGTCGCCATCATCTGGCAGTTCGTGCTGGACCCGGCGACCGGCCTGCTCAACGACTGGCTGGCCGCGGTCGGCCTGCCCACCCAGCGCTGGCTCAGCGAGCCGGGCCAGGCGATGGGAGCCATCGTGCTGATCACGCTCTGGTGGCGCGTGGGCTTTCCGCTGCTGGTGCTGCTGGCCGGGCTGCAGGAGATTCCGGGCGATCTGTACGAGGCCGCCCGGCTCGACGGCGCCGGCGCGTGGCAGCGGTTCTGGCGCATCACGCTGCCCCTGCTCGCCCCCGTCCTGTTCTTTGTGTTCATCATCCGGCTCATCGACTCGTTCAAGGTGTTCGCCCAGGTCTACCTGGTGACCGGCGGGGGCCCCATCGGCAGCACGCGCGTGCTGATCCAGTACCTCTACGAGACCGGCTTTCAGGACTTTCGCAGCGGTTACGCGGCGGCCATCGGCTGGAGCCTGTTCGTGATCATCCTCGGCGTGACCGCCATCCAGATGCGCCTGCTGCGCCGTTACGGGGCTGATGAGTAGGCGGCGGTGGACGCGGCGCTGGGCGACCCTGGCGATCGCGCTCGTGCTGGCGCTGGCCTGGGCGGTGCCGCTGCTGTGGGTCGTGAGCAGCACCTTCAAGCCCCAGCAAGAGATCGTGGGCCCCGAGCGGCGGTGGCTGCCGGCCGGCCCGACCCTCGATCACTGGCGCAACATCGCCGACCCCCAGGGCCGCGCGGTCGGCGTCGGCCGCGCGTTCGCAAACAGCGTGGTGGTGGCGCTGATCTCGACGTTCAGCACGCTGGCGACCTCGTCGCTCGCCGCCTACGCGTTCGCCCGGCTCCGCTTCCGCGGGCGCGAGGCCCTGTTCGGGGTGCTGCTGGCGACGATGATGATCCCCAACGAGGTCATCCTTGTGCCGCTGTTCTTGCAGTTCCACCGCCTGGAGCTGCTCAACTCCTACGCGGCGCTGATCCTGCCGCACGCGATCTCCGTCCTCGGTGTGTTCCTGCTGCGCCAGTTCATGCTCGGCATCCCGAGCGACTTGATCGACGCCGCGGCCATCGACGGCGCCGGGGCGTTCCGCATCTACCGTCACGTCGTGCTGCCGCTCACGCGGCCTGCGATGGCGACGCTCTCGGTGTTCGCGTTCCTCGGCTCCTGGAACGACTTCCTGTGGCCCCTCATCGTCGTGAACACGCCCGACAAGCAGACGCTCCCGCTGGCGCTCATCACGTTCCGCTCCGCGTACCAGATGCTCGATTACGGGACCGTGCTGGCGGCGACCCTCGTGGCGGTGGCGCCGCCGTTGCTGTTCTTCGTGTTCGCCCAGCGCTACGTCATCGCCGGTATCAGCCGGACCGGCCTGAAAGGATGACATCGTGACCACTGTTCGCGTCGACTGCGGCACCTGGAAGGGCCCGCTGCGCCGGCTCTGGACCAGCCTCGGCTATGACGAGCTGAACTGGACGTACACGCCGAGCGGCAAGCGCCACCTGCGAACGATCGGCGAGTTCGCCGAGCAGCCGTACCACGTCCGCCAGCACAACATCTTCAACAGCGGCATCGGCTGGTCCGTCCCCCACTGGGGGGCCGGCAACGTCTACCACGAGCATCCCGACGGCACGCCCTTCTACGACTTCGCGATCGCCGATCAGGTCTACGACGCCGTCGTGCACGCCGGCCACCGGCCGCTGGTGGAGCTGGCCTTCACCCCCCGCGCGCTGGTGCCCGCCGGCGCGGAGGAGCGCTTCGCCTACGAGCCGAGCCCCACTCAGTGGAGCCCCTACGAGTCCGGCCTGTGGGCGATGCCTCCCCGGGACTACGGCAAGTTCGGCGGCCTCGTGCGCGCGCTGGTGGAGCACTGCGTCGGGCGCTACGGCGCTCCACACGTGCGGGGCTGGCTGTGGGAGCTGTGGAACGAGCCCGACATCTACTACTGGCGCGGCACCCCCGAGCAGTTCCACGCGCTCTACGACGTCACGGCGGCCGCCGTGAAGGCGGCGCTGCCCGAGGCCCGCGTGGGCGGCCCGGCCACCACCGGCGACCTCGGCCCAGGCCGCCGCGGCCACGAGTTCCTCCGCGGCTTCCTCGCGCACTGCGCCCGGCAGGGCACGCCGCTCGACTTCGTCTCCTTCCACACCAAGGGCGCGCGCTACACCCCCTGGCGGGTGTACGGGCCGCTCGGCGGCCCGGCACCGCAGCGGCAGTCGCCCTCGGCGCTCAAGATGCTGCGCGAGGTGCGGGCGGCGCTCGACGCGGTCGGCGAGCATCCGCGCTTCCGCGAGCTGCCGTGCGTGGTGGACGAGTGCGACGCCTCCGTGCCCGCGCACTGGGGCGTCTACGACAACGCCAACTTCGCCTACCGCAACACCGAGTACTTCCCCGTCTTCCAGTGCAAGCTGATGAAGAAGCTGCTCGACCTCAACGAGCGCGGCGGGGCGCAGGTGCACCTGGCGACGACGTGGAGCTTCTACTTCGAGGGCGAGCGCTTCTTCGAGGGCACGCGCAGCCTCTTCACCGCCCAGGGCGTGGAGAAGCCCGTGCTCAACGCCTACCGGATGCTCGGCCGGCTGGGCGACACGCGGCTGGCCGTCGAGTCGAGTGAGGCCTGGCCGGTGGATCGCCTCGACGGCGGCGAGGCCGGGATGCCGGAGGAGGTGGACGCGCTGGCCACCTTCGACGGCCGCGACTGCGTCAGCGTGCTCGTCTGGCGTCATGCCGACGACCAGTACGCCGTCGACGTCGGCGCGCGGGACGTCGCCCTGACCCTCGAGCGCCTGCCCTTCGCCGGGCCCGTGCGGGTCCGGCACTGGCGCGTCGACGCGGGCCACAGCAACAGCCACACGGTATGGCAGGCGCTCGGCCGGCCCCAGGACCCGTCCGAGGGCCAGCTGCGCGCGATCAAGGAGCGCCAGGGCCTCGAGATGCTCGAGGCCGAGCGCGAGGTTGCGGTCGCCGGGGGTCGGGTGACGCTGACGGTGGCCTTGCCGCTGCCGAGCGTGTCACTGCTCGAGATCCGCCCCGTGCGATGATCGCGGCATGGCGAGCAGGCCGAGTTGATCCCCGCGGCCGCGCTCGCCGTCAAGGTGCGGGGAACCCTGAATCTCGTGCACCTGTCCATCGAGGAGGCGCGCGATCTCGCGCGTCCCGTCAAGTTCTTCCCCTCACGATGACTCAGATGGGGCACATCCTCCTCTGGCTGACTACCTTTAAATTGCCCAGAAAAATAGCTCTTTTGGCGGATTGAGAGACACCCCAATGAGAGAGGATAAAGGGGAAGCTCTCAATAAGATAAGAGGAGGTAATCCACTTTGTTGGGATTTGGCGATCTGCTGCGCGTCGACCTTTCTACGGAGACGATCCGCCGTGAGGCGATTCCTCTGGAGATGCGCCGCCGCTACCTCGGTGGCGGCGGAATCAACGGCCGCCTCCTGTGGGAGCACTTCCTCAACGTCGACCCCAAGGTCGATCCGCGCGGCCCCGACAACGTCCTGATCGTGGGCTTGGGGCCCCTAGGTGGCACACCCTTCGGCTTTGGCAGCAAGACAAAGTTCACCTTCAAGTCGCCCGCCTACGGGCTCTTCGGCGACAGTGTCTCCGGCGCGGGTTTTGGCCCGGCCATGCGCTGGGCCGGCTTCGACCACTTGGTCGTCACCGGAAAGGCCACACACCCCGTGTAC
>JACORX010000170.1 GCA_016179165.1 Candidatus Rokuibacteriota bacterium
CTCTGGGACCGCGGCGTCCGCGTCACGCGCGTGCCTCTGACATCCGCCCGCATCTTCGAGCTCGTTCGCGCCGGCGGCCACACCGACGCGTGAGGCGGGCGGGCCTGTCGCCGGAGGAATGCGCGGTGCATCCGGGGCCACCCTTCATTGGGATGGGGCATTGACGTAGTCACGAACTTGCTGATATGGTGATCACATGAAACCTCAGCCAACGGTCGGCGTTCGTGACCTCCGAGCGCGGCTGAGCGCCTACCTGCGAAGTGTCTCCAACGGGGCCAGCATCACCATCCGTGACCGAAGGCGCCGGCCGGTCGCTCGCCTCGTGCCGGTTCTCCGCTCCCCTGAGAGTGAGCTCCTGAATCGGTTGGCTGATCAGGGGATCCTCCGGCGCGGTGTCGGCAAACCCGGGCAAGGCCCTCGGGTGAAATCGCGCGGCCGCCGGCGCCTCCTGTCCGATGTCGTGATCGAAGACCGTCGGTGATCCTGTACGTCGACACCAGCGCCCTGGTCAAGGTCTACGTGGAAGAAGACGGAACGCTCGCCGTCCTGGCTCGCGTCGATCATGCCGAAGCGGTGGCCACCGCACTCGTCACGTACGCGGAAGCCCGGGCGGCGCTCGCGCGGCATCGGCGCGAAGGCGGGATCACCGGGGCCGACCTGCGCCGGGCCGTCAGGGAACTCGACCGAGATTGGCGGGCCTACAACGTCGTTGATCTCTCTGACGCGCTCGTTCACTCGGCCGGCGCACTCGCGGAGCGTCACGCCCTTCGTGGTTATGACGCCGTGCACCTCGCCGCCGCCCTGGAGCTTCGGGCCGTCGGAGGCTCTGTCGAGTTCTGCGCCTTCGACGGCCGCCTCAATCGGGCCGCGCGTCGAGAACGCCTCGTGGTGATCACGTGAACCCTGACCGGAGGCGCGCACTTCGAATTCAAGGGGTGCCCCGCATGTCGTCGGTGCTGCACGTCGTCGACGAGCCGTTGCCGGTGCTTGCGGAAATTCGGCGTGTGCTCGCCCCCGGAGGGATCTTCCTGTTGCACGACTGGGTTCGTCAGCCCCTCCGCGCCGGTGCGGTGTGTCCGGAGACGCCTTTCAAAGGGGTCTTCGTCTTCTAGCGGGTGGAAGCTTACAGCCCGTGGAGCGGGAAGATGTGCTCGCGGATGAGCTTGACCTGGCGCATGGCGAAATCCTCCGCCCAGTGGCGCGTGTCTGCGGGCAGGTCGAGCGGTGGATCCCACAGCCGCATGCTCTTCAACCCATGGGCGGCCAGGTCCTTGTGGCAGGTGCGCGGGATCTCGGCCGGAAGCTCCACGCCGTTCATCGCTGCCCACGCCGCCGTCCACGCGCGCGCAACGTTCGGCAGGTCGTAGCCGCCTCCGCCCAGCGCGACCACGCGCGGCGACAGCTCGAGCAGGCGCGACACGATCTTCGTGAAACCCTGCACCGTCCACGCGAGGTGGGTCAGCGGATCGGTCCGGTGCGAGTCGATGCCGAGCTGGAGCACTACCACGTCGGGCTCGAAGGCGCGCAGGAGCGGCGGCACCACTGCCTCGAACGCGGGCTCGTAGACCGCGTCGTCCGTGTAGGGCTGGAGCGGCAGGTTGACCGCAAAGCCGATCCCCTCGCCCTCACCCATCTCCTCGACGAAGCCTGTGCCCGGGAAGAGCCGGTCACCGCGCTCGTGGCTCGAGATCGTCAGCACGCTCGGGTCCGCGTAGAAGGCGAACTGGACGCCGTCTCCGTGATGCGCGTCGATGTCCACGTAGGCGACCTTCCAGTCGTGGCGGCGCAGCTCCATGATGGCCAGCACGGCGTCGTTGACGTAGCAGAAGCCCGAGGCGCGCTCGGGCATGGCGTGGTGCAGCCCGCCCGCGAAGTGGAAGGCGCGCTCGGCCTCATCGTCGAGGACCAGCCGCGAGGCCAGCAGCGAGCCGCCGGCCACGAGCAGAGCCGCCTCCCAGAGGCCCGGGAAGATCGGGTTGTCGCCGGCCCCGAGCCCGTAGCGCGCGGCGTGAGGCACCCAGTCGCCGGCGCTGACGGCGCGCAGGATCTCGATGTACTCGCGGCTGTGGAAGCGGGTGACGGCCTCGACGGAGGCGGGCTCGGGCGTGACTACCTTGAGCTTCGGCCCAAACGTGAGGCCGTAGGCTTCCATGAGCCGCCACGTCAGGCCCAGGCGCTCCATGCGGAGCGGGTGCTCTGGGCCGTAGTCGAAGCGCCGCCACTCGTCGGAATGGACGAGCGCGGTCTTCACGGCTTCCGGCGCCGCCAGGTACCGGATTTGCCGCCCGACTTCTCGAGGAGACAGAGCCCCGACAGCACCACGCCCCGGTCCACGGCCTTGACCATGTCGTAGACCGTGAGCCCGGCGACGGCCGCCGCGGTCAGAGCCTCCATCTCGACGCCCGTCTTGTCCACCGTGCGCACGCGGGCCTCGATGGTGACGGTCGAGTGCTTGTCGTCGAGGGCGAAGGCGATGTCACAGCCGGTGATGCGCAGTGGGTGGCAGAGGGGGATCAGGTCTGGCGTGCGCTTGGCGGCCATGATCCCCGCCGTGCGCGCCACGCCCAGCACGTCACCCTTGGCCATCTGCCCGGCGCGGATAGCGCTGAGCGTGGCGGGGCGCATCTTCAGCACGACGCGGGCCGCCGCTTCCCGGGCCGTTTCCTTCTTCGGCGAGACGTCCACCATCCGGGCGTCGCCCGACGGCGTCAGGTTGGAGAGGCCGCGAAACCCCGGCCGCTTCCGCGACGGCGGCATGGCGTCCCCGGCTCGGCTGCTCCGCGTCAGGCGTGCGCGGCGTCGCGCGCGTGACGGACCATCGACTCCATCTGGTCCTTGCCCATCAGCTTGAGCTTCTTGAGCTCGCTGACCCGCCACTGCTGGTCCGCCGTGAGGAACCCGCGACTGTTGAGGTCCTTCAGCTCCTGCTCGTATCGGGCGTGCTCTTCCTGGAGCTGGCGGAACTCGGGGTTCTCAGCGGACAAACGCGCGATCAGTGATTCCAGATCGGCCATGTGGACCTCCTCGTAGGGTGAGGTTGCGGCCGCTTCGCTTCCTTATACCCCCGCACTCTTTTCACTGTCAAGCTTTTGAGCGACGCAAAAGATGGGGCGCGGTGGCCTTGAACTGGACAGTGACCTTGACACCCTCGCCCAGGCCCAATTCCTCGACGGCACGCTGCGTCACGAGGGCCGTCAGCGGGAAGCCGCAGTCAACGGAGACGCGCACATGGAGCCCGACGGGGTTGAGCCGCGCGACCGTGCCCTTGAGGCGATTGGGGGGGAGCGCCGCGCCGGGGGGCGGTGAGCCCGTCTTGAGCGTGACGTCCTCGGCCCGGAGACAGAGGCGCACCCGCTCGCCGGGTACGGCGGCCTGCGCAACCTCCATCTTCTGGCCTCCGGCCTCGATGAGCGAAACCCCGCCCTGCGATGAGAGCACGCGGCATTCGATCATCGTCTCCACGCCGACGAAGCGCGCGACCTCCTCCGATGCCGGCGCGCGGAAGACGCGCGAGGTGACATCCAGCTGAACGAGCCGTCCGTCGATCAGGACCCCCACCCGGTCGGCAAGCACCATGGCTTCTTCATGATCGTGAGTCACGAGGACCGTGGTGATGCGCTCCTCGCGGAGGATGCGGCTGAGGTCTCCGATGAGGGCCTCGCGCGTCGGCTGGTCGAGCGCCGAGAAGGGCTCGTCCAGCAGGAGAAGCTCGGGCTCGACCACGAGCGCCCGAGCAAGCGCCGCGCGCTGGGCCTCCCCGCCCGAGAGCGTGCGCGCCCGGCGCGGGGCCAGCGGGGCGATGGCGAAGCGCGCGAGCCAGCGGGCAACCCGCGTCTCGACCTGCCCGCGCGCGACGCCACGGAAGCGCAGACCCATGGCGACGTTGTCGAAGACCGTCGTATCGGCCAGGAGCGGCTCCTGGAAGACGCTCGCCATCCGCCGCCTCACCGCCAGCGCCGACTCGGCGACAACCGGCTCGCCCTGGAAGCGCACGGTCCCCGCGGCGGGCGCCTCGAGGGCGCCGATCAGTCGGAGGAGGCTCGACTTGCCCGCGCCGTTGGGCCCGATGACCGCGAGCACCTCTCCCTGCGCCACGGAGAGATCCGTCACGTCGAGAACGGTGCGGCCGTCGTGGACTATGCTGATGCCCGAGAGCTCGACGACGAGGGTCATGACGACGGCAAGACGTGGATGGAGCCGCGGTGTATCGAGAGCTGCCACTGGCGGTCGCGGGCGAGGTCGAGGATCTCGTAGACGAGGCGCGGCACTTCGATCTCGAGGTCGTACTCGCCCTGGGCCGGCGCCCCCGGGGCGTCGAGCCTGACGTAGAGCGTCCACGTCGTCCCGAAGTCGGCTTCGCCGACCACGCGCCCCTGCATCAAGTTCATGTGGTGCCCCGGGTCGGGCGAGCCGCGGTCCTTGCGGATCAGCCGCACGTACTCCGGCCGGATGAAGAAGGCCAGCGCGCTGTCGGGCGCGGGCAGGTAGGAGCGCGAGGGAGAGTTGACCGCTTCCAGAAGCTGGCCCCGCCAACTGAACTGGATGCGATCGGGCGTGGCCTTGAGGACAGTACCATGGAGCACGTTGCGGATGCCGACGATGCCCGCCACGCGCTCCGAGGCCGGCTGCCACAGGAGCTCGGCGCGCGGCGCCGTCTGGATGACGCGCCCGGCTTCGTAGACCACGATGCGGTCGCCGAGGCGATAGGCCTCGGTGAAGTCGTGGGTCACGAGGACGGCCGCGGTCCGCCACTCCGCGAGCACGGCGCGGAGGTCGTCGCGCAGCGCCTGGCGCAGCGGCAGGTCGAGCGCGGAGAGCGGCTCGTCGAGGAGGATGAGCGCCGGGTCGGGGGCGAGCGCGCGGCCGAGTGCCACGCGCTGCTGCTGGCCGCCCGAGAGCTCCCGAGGCCGGCGCGAGGCCAGGTCCGCGAGCCCGAGCCGTTCCAGCACCTCGCGCGTGCGCTCGCGGCGCGCGGACGCAATGAGATGGCGGAGACCGTAGGCGACGTTGTCCCGCACGTTGAGATGAGGAAAGAGCGCGTAACCCTGGAAGACGTAGCCGAGCCTGCGGCGCTGCGTCGGCACGTCCACTCCCCGAGCGCCGTCGAAGAACACCGTCCCGTTGACCACGATGCGGCCCGCATCGGGGCGGACGAGCCCTGCCAAGCACTGGAGCGTGAGCGTTTTGCCAGCTCCCGAGGGGCCGAAGAGCGTGACGACCTCGTCGCCCGCTTCCCAGGCGACGTCGAGCGTGAAGCCGGGAAGCGCCTTCCTGACCTCGAGGGAGAGCGCCACGTCAGAACCTCAACCGCGCGAGGCGTCCGATCCCCATCAGGAGGAGCGCCACCGTTGCCACGGCGATCAGCGAAAGCGTATTGGCCTCGGCCATGCGGTTCGACTGGACGAGGTCGTAGATGGCCAGCGGTGTCGTCTGCGTCAGGCCGGGGATGCTGCCCGCGACCATCAGCGTGATGCCGAAGTCGCCCAGCGCGCGGCAGAATGCCAGCACGGTGCCGGCCATGACGGCGCGCGAGGCGAGCGGAAGCGTGACGGACCAAAACACGCTCCACGGAGAGCGTCCGAGAGTGAGCGCCGCCTGCTCGAGCCGCCGGTCTACCGACTCGAAGCCGGCCTGCGCGGCCTTGATGAAGAGCGCGCTCGATCCCACCCACGCCGCCAGCACCGCCGCCCGCCACGTGAAGGCAAGCTCGATCCCCGCCGCGTCGAGGACGCGACCGATCGCGCCCTGGCGGCTGATCAGGACGAGGAGGTAGTAGCCCAGTACGGTCGGCGGCAGGACGAGGGGCAGGACGACCAGGGCTTCGGCGAGGTCGCGGCCGGGGAAGCGCTTGAGCGCGAGCACCCACGCCAGCGGCAGCCCCGTCGCCACCGTCAGGATGGTCGCCGTCACGGAGACCTTGAGCGAGAGCCAGAGCGGGAAGAAGTCCATGCGGCCTAGAATTCTCCGGGCAGGAGAAAGCCGTAGCGCTTCAGGATGGGCCGTCCCTCGGCGCCGTTCACGAACCGGATGAAGGCCGCGCCCAAATCAGGGTGCGGGCTGCGCTTGACCACCGCCGCGACCTGATTGAGCGGCGCGTAGAGCGCGGGATCGATCGGCGCGTACGCGATGCCCGGCGCATCGGCGATCGAGAGCGCCACGATCCCGGCCTCCACGGCGCCCGTCTCGACGAACTGGAGCGCGTGGCGGATATTCTCGCCGTACACGAGCTTCGGCTTGACCTTCTCCCACACACCCGCGCGCTCGAGCGCCTCCTGGGCGGCACGGCCGTAGGGCGCGTGCGCCGGGTTGGCGATCGCCACGCGTCGCACCGCGGGCTTGAGGAGATCGCCGATCTCACGCACCGCGATCACGGGCTTCTTCGGCACGGCCAGGACGATCCGCCCCTGAGCGTAGAGTGTCCGTGTCTGGGGAATGACCGCCCCAGCGGCCCGGAGATCGTCGACGAAGCTCTCATTGGCGGCGAAGAAGACGTCGGCCGGGGCGCCGTGCCCGATCTGCTTGGCGAGGTTGCCTGTCGAGCCTAGGACGAGCGTCACCCGCGCCCCGGTCGCGTTCTCGAAGAGCGGCTTGATCTCGCGGAAGGCCAGGTCGACGTCGGAGGCAGCATACACGACGAGGGTCGGGACGGCGGGCTGGGCCTTCGCCGCGTGCACGGCGGCCAGGACCAGAGCGAGGACGATGAAACCGCGTCGAGCCATGGGCCCACAGTATAGCGAAGGCCCTCAGGCGCGGCGGCCTTGCTGGATCCAGGTCAGCGCCCAGTTCACCAGGAACATCAGGAGCAGCAGGATCAGCGAGAGCGCGATGGCCGCGTCGAAGTTGCCCTTGCTCGTCTCGAGCACGGTCGCCGTGGTCAGCACGCGCGTCGAGCCCTTGATGTTGCCGCCGACCATGAGCGAGGCGCCCACCTCCGAGATGACGGCGCCGAAGCCCGCCATGACCGCCGCCAGCATGGGCAGGCGCGCCTCCTTTAATAGGGTCCAGACCATCTGCGCCCGCGAGGCGCCGAGCGCCAGGAGCTGGAGCCGGAACTTCTCGGGCACCTGCTGGATAGCCGCCAGCGTGAGCCCCGTGACGATGGGCGCGGCGATCACGAGCTGGGCCAGGATCATGGCCGTGGGCGTATAGAGCAGCTCGAGCATGCCGAGGAGCCCATTCCGCCAGAGGATGATGGTCACGAAGAGCCCGACCACGACGGGAGGAAGCCCCATGCCCGTATTGATCAGGCTCACGGCGAAGCCGCGCCCCGGAAAGCGTGTGAGTGCCACCGCAGTTCCCAGCGGGATGCCGACCACGAGCGAGAGCAGCGTGGCCGTCGCCGAGATGCCGAGCGACAGCCACGTGATCTGCCAGACCTCCGCGTCCCCCGACAGAAGGAGGCGCAGGGCCTGGGCAATCCCCTGACCGATGAGCTCCATCGCAGGCCGATCAGCTACCTTTTCTTCCGAGCACGTTTCGCTTGCTTCGCTAGAGCGGGTCCGGCGCCGTCGTGTTCGATCGCAATGAGAGGGATGCGCAAATCGTCAGCTCGAGCCGCTCGAACATGCTTCTTCGCATCCGCCATACGAGGCCCTCGATCCGTAAGGAACACTCCGAGC
>JACORX010000199.1 GCA_016179165.1 Candidatus Rokuibacteriota bacterium
GCATGGGCCCGCTCGACCAGATCCTCGGGATGCTGCCGTTCGGCAGGGCCCTGCGGGGGCTCCCCAAGGATCTCGACGGCGAGCAGGCCGACCTCACTCGCTTCGAGGCGATCATCGGCTCGATGACGCCGGACGAGCGGGTCAAGCCCGCGATCATCAACGGCAGCCGTCGCGCGCGCATCGCCAAGGGCAGCGGCACACAGGTTGCCGACGTCAACCGGCTGCTGAAGCACTACGCGCAGCTCAAGCAGATGATGAAGGGCCTCAAACAGATGGAAGGGCGCATGGGCAAGTTCAAGGGCGCCATGCCGTTCTTGCCTAGATAACCACACGAAAGAGGTGAGCTAGTGGCGGTACACATCCGACTGAGAAGGACCGGGACGACACGGAAGCCGTCCTACCGCGTGGTGGTGGCCGACTCGCGCGCCGCGCGCGACGGGCGCTTCATCGAGGTCATCGGGCATTACAACCCACTGACCAAGCCACCCACGATCAAGATCTCCACGGAGAAGACGGCGGAGTGGATCAAGAAGGGCGCTCAACCGTCGAACACGGTGAAGCACCTCTTGGCGGTCGCCGCGAAGGCCGCCACGGCGTAACCCCGGGTGGCACCCGGGGGCGCTCTCGTCGCGGTGGGAGAGGTACTGAGGCCCTGGGGGCTCCAGGGCGAGGTGCGCGTCAAGCCGCTCACGGATCGCCCGAAGGAGCGCTTCAGGGCTCTCTCCGAGTACGTGCTGTGGGAGCCCGTGCCCGACCGGCGGGAGACCTGCCGCATCGCCTCCTGCCGCTTCGAGGGCGAGACGGTGCTGGTGAGGATGGAGGGCGTGACCTCGCCGGAGGACGCCCGGCGGTTCACGGGACGGCTGCTCGCGGTGGCACAGGAGGACGTGCTGCCGGCGCCCGAGGGGCATTTCTACTCCTGGGAGATGGCCGGCGCTGCCGTGGAGACGCGCGACGGACGGCGCGTCGGAGAGTTCGTGCGGGTGGAGGGCAGCGAGGGCCAGCCGCTGTGGGTGGTGGCCGAGGGCGGCCGCGAGCACCTGGTGCCCGCGGTGCCCGAGATCGTGGTGGAGGTGAACGTGGCGGAGCGGCGGATCGTCATCGACCCGCCGGAGGGGCTCTTGGATCTGTGAGAATCGACATCGTCACGCTGTTCCCCGGGATGGTGGAACCGGCGCTCAGCGACTCCATCGTGGGGCGCGCGCGCACGCGCGGGATCGTGGACATCCGCGTCCACAACCTGCGCGACTCCGCCCCGGGCAAGCACCGCGTGACCGACGATACGCCCTTCGGGGGCGGCGGCGGGATGATCATGAAGCCCGAGCCGCTCGCGGCGTGCATCGAGACGTTGAGAGCCCCCGGGACGCGCGTCATCCTGCTCGACCCGGCGGGGCGGCGCTTTACCCAGGAGGTGGCCCGCGATCTCTCCCAGCGGCAGCACCTCGTGCTGGTGTGCGGGCGCTACGAGGGCGTGGACGAGCGGGTGCGCGAGCATCTCGTGGACGAGGAGCTGTCCATCGGCGACTACGTGCTGTCGGGCGGCGAGGCGGCGGCGCTGGTCGTAAGCGAAGCGGTGACGCGGCTCCTCCCCGGCGTCTTGGGCGACGAGGGAGCGCCGGCGCGGGATTCGTTCTCGCGGGGGCTGCTCGAGCATCCGCAGTACACGCGCCCCGAGGTGTTCAGGGACTGCGCCGTGCCGGACGTTCTGCGCTCGGGCGATCACGCCCGGATCGAACGGTGGAAGCGCGTCATGTCCGTCTGGCGGACGTGGCAGCGGCGGCGGGATCTGCTGGAGACGGCGGACCTCTCGCCTGAAGAGCAGAAGTGGGTGGCGGGCTTCAGCCAGGGCCGGCCGCCCGAGGACCATCTCGAGTAAGGAGCCACGAATCATGCAAGCCATTCGCATCGTCGAAGCGGGACAGCTGAAGAAGGACCGGGCGGGCCTCGTGGCCGGCGACACGGTCCGAGTGTCGGTCAAGGTGGTCGAGGGCGAGAAGGAACGGCTCCAGGCCTTCGAAGGCGTGGTGATCCGCAAGCGCGGCGACGGGGCCAGCGCCTCGTTCACCGTGCGCCGCATCTCGTATGGTGTAGGCGTCGAGCGGACCTTCCCGCTTCACTCGCCGCGGATCGACAAGATCCAGGTGATGAAGCGCGCCACCGTGCGGCGCTCGAAGCTCTACTACCTGCGGGACCTCGCCGGCAAGGCGGCGCGCCTGAAGGAGAAGCGCTTCGTCCAGGTGCCGGCCACGAGCGAGCCGGAGTAGCGGGAGACATCGGCCACGGGCGCGCCCTATCGCTTCGAGCAGGCGGCCTGGCGACGCGGCCTCACGCGTGTCGCCGGGCTTGACGAGGCGGGGCGGGGCCCGCTGGCGGGGCCGGTGGTGGCGGCGGCGGTGGTCTTGAAACCGGGCACGCGGATCGACGGCGTGGACGACTCGAAGCGGTTGACGCGGGCCGGTCGGGACGAGATGGATGCCGTCATTCGCGCCCGCGCGATGGCGGTGGCGGTCGGGCTGGTGGACGCGGCGACCATCGACCGCGTCAACGTGCTCGAAGCGACGCGCTGGGCCATGGGGCGGGCGCTCGCGGCGCTCGACGTCGAGCCGGAGCTGGTGCTGACTGATTTCGTGGCGCTGGAGGGCCTGAAATGCCCCCAGCGGAATTTGATCAGGGGAGACCAGCGGTCGGCCACGGTGGCCGCCGCATCGATCATCGCCAAGGTGGCGAGGGACAGAATGATGGCAGAGGCGGACCGTCAGTACCCGCAGTACGGTTTCGGGCGGCACAAGGGCTACCCGACCGCCGACCACAGGGCCGCGCTGCTGGCTCACGGGCCGTGTCCCTTGCACCGCCGGAGCTTTGCAGGCATAGAGGAGTGAACCGTGCCGATTGACACGAGGAAAGCCACAGGCATCAAGGGTGAAGAGGAGGCGGCCCGCTTTCTGACGCGCTGCGGGTACGACATCCTCGAGAAGAACGTCCGCACGCGCGTCGGCGAGATCGATCTCGTCGCGAAACAGGGCAAGACCCTCGTCTTCGTCGAGGTCAAGACGCGCAAGGAC
>JACORX010000200.1 GCA_016179165.1 Candidatus Rokuibacteriota bacterium
CCGCACACGCTGAAGATCTGGCTCGACCGCATGTTCTTGAGGAGGTCGCCCATCATGAGGTCGGGCGTGGCCTGCACGTAGGTGGCCGGTGGCAGCCCCATCTCGGCCGACCTCTCGATAACGAGGCGCGCGTCCGGCTGGATGGCGAAGCCGACGGCGTAGAGGTGCGCGTAGCCCTTGAGGCTGGCCTCCTTGAGCGCCTCGTGTACCGCGAGCTGGGAGAGACCACCATTCTCCGGCCCGAAGACGAAGGCCACCGCCCGATCGTCGCCATTGACCACCATCGCCTCGGCCGACAGCGACAGCGTCTTGGCCGGCGCTCGGACATTGCGCAGCGTGACCGTCTTCCCGCCACCCACGTGGAGCACCGGCGACTTGCGGAGCACCTCCAACATGCGGTCTACGAACGAGCCATACGCCTCGGCATCGGCGGCACCGGAGTCGGGCACGCCGTCCCCTTCCCAGTCCACTGGGGTGGGGATCGTTGCCTCGAACGTGAAGGGTCCGGTCACCCGCACGAGGCTGTTGTCTACCTCGGGCCGGTCGACGAGCACTTCCTCGTCGGGAGGCTCATTGTTGGCGATGCTCTTCAAGGTGACGTGCGGGACAATGCCGCCGACATCCTCGCCCTTCCGGTTCTGCTTGCGCACGTAGACGAACCCCCCTGCAGGCCCCCGCGCCTCTTCCTTGAGTTCGTAGTACGGGAACGTCGCGGTAAGCAGCCGTTGCCGGGCAAGAGTGAGCGGGACACGGCTTGTGTCGATCGTTATCCACCTGCGCCCCCACTGCTCGGCAATGTACGCTGTTGTCCCGCTTCCGCAGGTGGGGTCCAGGACGAGATCTCCAGGGTCGGTGCTCATCAACAGCACCCGCTGCATCGCCTTCGTGTTTGTTTGAACGACGTAATACTTTGGATCGGCAAACCCGCTCACCGCCGTGTCCTCCCAGTGGTCTCCGAGCGGCGAGAAGGGGAAGTCGGTGAAATAACGCCTCTGGCGTAAGGTGTCGCCCACAGCCAGGAGCCGGTTCGCGGCTGCGAGGCGATCCAACCCGTCCGGCGGGGTCTTCCAATGTCGATCCGTACGGCGCCCGACTCCAGGCCAGTATTCACGACGCTGGAAGACGTATGGGATTGAGCTATTGGGGCTGTGTCCCTCCGACGTCAAATTGTCGTGGAAGAAGAGCTTCCAGTCGGACGGAATCAGCCTGGGATCTTCGCGCTCCGCGGCCGAGAGCGGTCTGGCAGCATGTCCGTCCGGCGCCTCGACCCAAGCCCCTGACGCATCTCCAGCGTCTTCGATCTTCTTTTCGCGGAAGAGCTGACGATACCTAACCTTCTCCTTGTCTCTGGCGTACCAAAGAATGAAATCGTGGACTTGAGGCAGCAGTGCCGATGCCGCCCACCCCGATTTCCTCATGAGAATAATCGTGCAAGCGTTCTCCGGTCCGAACACCTCGTCCATAAGCTCGCGAACGTGGTGGAGGTTCTCGTCGCTGATCTGGACAAAAATGCTGCCCGTGGGCGTGAGCAGGTCGCGGCAGAGGAGCAAGCGGTCGCGCATGTACGTCAGGTAGGAGTGCAGGCCCAACTCCCACGAGTCCCGGTAGGCCTTCACCATCTCGGGCTCGCGGGTCATGTCGGCGTCGTCGTTGTGGCTGACGTCGCGGCGGCGCACGAAGGGCTGGAAGTTGGAGCCGAACTTCACGCCGTAGGGCGGGTCCATGTAGATCATCTGCACCTGGCCGCCGAGGCTCTCGTAGTGCAGGAGCGAGTTCATCACCACGAGCGAGTCACCGAGCACGAGGCGGTTCACCCATTTGTCCGGGTACTCGTAGGCGCGCAGCGTCTGGTCGGTGATGGAGTGTTGCGGGTCGCCGAACAGCTCGAACATGGTCTGCTGCTTGTCGCGCTTGTGGCCGGTGAGCGTCTCGACGATGGCCTTGGTGGACAGACGCTCGTGGATGAAGAGCGGTAGTGTCGGCACGTCGAAGGACAGCCGCTCGGCCTTGCCCGCCCAGTCGAGGAATGAACGCCCCAGGCGGCGGAGCTGCTCGACAGCCTCCCGCAGCGAGCCGACCGCAGCGAGCACGGTGCCGTCGGCGGCTCGCAGCTCGCGCGGCTGGTCGAAGCCGTGGGGCTCGGGAAGGGCCGCGGCCTCAGAGATCAGACGCAGGAGCCACTCGCCGATCTCCCGGGCGGAGTTCTGCCCGTCCCAGCTCAGCGCGGGAGAAAGGGACGAGTCGTATCGGTAGGTTGTCGGGGGCTTCTTCTTCCTGAACTGGGGCTGCGTCCCGATCTCGGGGCGCATCGGGCTGGTGGCCTCGTAGAGACGGTAGTTCTCAGCGACCTGGCCCGGCATGCCCCCACGCTAACCCCCTCGACGCTTGTCGCTCACCCAATCCTCCTCGTCGGCCCGCCGTCAGACCCGCCCCGAGTCTACCAGCAGCCGCTACGGGCGACGTCATGGATCTCCAGCACCCCCGGAGGATGCCCGGCCGTCGTGGGCCTCCTTGTTCCACGCGCACACGTCCGGAGGAGCATAGGCAGTCCCGCCGCCCGCCGCTCGAGTATCCCGACCGCTTCGAAGTCCGCTACGTCAGCGCCAACGGGGCATTCGGTGGAACCGCTGCTGGGTGAACGTCTCCACGGTTTGCGTCGGCGAATACGTGGGCCTTGAGGAGATCGGTGATGGGATCTGGACCGTCTACTTGGGCCCCCTCAAGCTCGGCCGACTGCTCGAGCGGCATATGCGAATCGAGGACCAGTATGGCAAACTGCATCGTCACACTTTGTAACCCATGTCCTCGGACTCTTTTGTTACCTGTGTCCCCGACCGTTCAGTCGTCTGCGGGCGCGATGCTTTGGATGAGCGCCGCGCACTCGCGGCGAAGCACTGGCACATCATGCTCGACAACCGCCCACACGAGAGCGTCGTCGACGGCTGGGTACTCGTGAGTGAGCTGGTTTCGGAAGTCCACGATCCGACGCGCCCGCGTGATTGCATCAAAGATCTCCGGCGCGAACCGGGCGAGCGCCGCGGCGGCCTCTCCGATGATGATGAACTCACGTTCGACCGACGAGCGAACGAGGCGGCTGCCCTGATACCGGGCGAGATCGAGGGCTCGGACCGCCACGGTGATCGCGTCGCACGACTCGACAATGTCGGCGAGGTAGGCGCGCGCGTCACGCGGCATACAGCATGCGCCTCGTGCGCTCAATGTCGCGGGCGATGTACGGGTTCTTAACGGCCCCCGCCATGACCAGATCTACTTCCAGACCCAACAGGGACCTGAGTTCTTCCAACATGCCGAAGTAGGCGTCGACCCGCGCGTATGGCTCCATCGGCGCGAACTCGACCAGCAGATCCAGGTCGCTCTCGTCCGGTCTGAAGTCGTCGCGCAGTGCCGAGCCGAACGCGTCCAATCGCACCACACCATGGCGCACGCAGACTTCGGCTATCGCCCCGAGGTTGTTCTCGAGAACACCGGTCATGGGATTCCTCCGACGTTCATCGTCCCCGCCGAGGGCGAAATGTGCTGTCGGCCAAGGAGCATGTCTTCAATTCTGAGTGCGGGCTAACTACAATTCGGGCTCGGGATAGGCCGGTCTGCGTATTCCGGTAGACGCTGCGAGGCCGGTCGGCCTATTCCGACGGCCCGACCCGGTGTCTGGTACCCATCCGCCCCCTTGCTTTCCTCAGGTTGCGGCCGATCGGGCAGGCGTGACCCCGCCGGGATAGGCTGCGAGATCGCGCAGCGTATCCTGGCGCATGCGCCCGCGGACACTGCCCGGCCCCTCACGACGCGAACATCCGGTCGGCCGGGCTCCGCATGCCGGCGGGCCGCCGTTGAGAACGTGGCAGGTGGGTCACGAACGAGTGCCAGAGGGTGTGGCCGGCGGAGAAGCCCGGGCCTGGCCATGGCCGGGAGCGCGCACCTGACCTCAGGCGAGGCCTGGGCGCTTCGGGAGGGCGGGACTCGCGGACCGCTGGGGCCCGTGATGGCCGGCCTCCGACCGGATAGACGAGCGGCTCAAGCGATCCCCGCACGGTCATGGCGCAAGCACCTGACTCGATCGCCACGCGCCAACCATAGCGCACTGGCCCGGGCCGGGCAACCGGGATCCCGCGCGTGGGATCCAGGCGGCGGGTCTTGGCGGTCATGTGCCGACACTGTCCCGGTGGGTGGAGCATAAATCGGTCTGAGCCCGAACCGGTACAGATTCCAAAGGGTGGCCAAACGTGCAGGTAGATGGGGCGCCGACGCTCGCCTTCGCCCCGGGTGAAGCGAGCGGTCCCGGGTCTCCGGCTGGGGATCCGCAGGGGAGGCCGCATGTCGCCCGCCCGCAACGCGCGGCGAGAGAACCGAGGGAGCAGCGTTTCTCCGTCCTATGCGCCTTGCTCGCCATGCGCTTTGGTGGTATCTGAAGGGAAATGGGTTCCCCTGACGGCGTCGTGTCTGTCCACGAGCTGAGAAACCCAGAGGGTCATGATGAAACTATTTTTGCGACTATTCCGAACCGGATTCCTGATGCTCCTTGCCGGCGCCGTGGCAACCCCCGTGGCGGCGGACCAGAAGGAGATTCCCACCACTGTCGTAACCGGGGTGATCAACACGATCGACCCGGTTGCAAGAACGCTTAACATCAGGTTGGCGAATGGCACGAGCGTGACTGTGTCCGTCGCCAGGAGGGCCCTGATCAGACGGAACTCAGTCCCGACGAACCTGGAAGGCTTGGTGCTGCGCGACAACATTACCGCCAAGTACAGATCAGTCAATCTGGTTGCCATCGTCCTGGATGCCACAGGACCAGCGGTCCAGAGCATCAGCGGTGGCGTGAACGATCTGAACATGAGCAGCGGCGTCTTGACCGTAGGCTCCGAGAGCGTTCAAACAACCGCCAACACGAAAATATCCCGGAATGGCCTGGTCGTCTCGCTCAGCAAGATTACGAAACACGACGCGGTTGTCGTTCACATTCCCACCGCATCCGCGGTGGCAGGGTCAGCGGCGACGGCTAGTTCCGTAGTTGCATCCGGCCCCACGGAGGATGAAGTCCATGGCGCGATCAGCGCCATCACTGGGAGCAACGTAACGATCACGCCCACCAACGGCGCGTCGCCGGTGACGGTCGTGGTCACCGCGAATACGCACATCGAACTGGACGGCCAGACTGGTGGATTGGCCGACCTTCAGGTAGGCATGCAGGTTGAAGCTCACTATGATCCGATAACCTTCGAGGCGTTCGTCATCGACGCCGACAGCCTGGGCCAGGCCGACGACGCGAAGATCCACGGGCTTGTTGCGGCCGTCGGCCTCGATGCGGGCACCTTGACCATCACCCCCGACGGCGGAGGAGCCAACGTCACCCTCATCGTGAACGCGGCGACCGAGATCGAGGTCAATGGCGAAGACGCCACGCTGGCCGAAGTGCAGGTCGGCATGCCCGTGAGGGCCGAGTATGACCCGTCCACCTTGGTGGCGGAGGAGGTCAAGGCAGGAAGCGGAGAGGACGACGACGACAATGATGGAGATGCCCACGTCAATGGCATCGTCGCTGCCGTGACCACTACCAGCGTAACGATCACTCCCGAGGGCGGCGGCGCGAACATCACCTTGACCGTCGATGCTTCAACCGAGATCGAAGTAAATGACGAGGATGCCACCATGGCCGACATCCATGTAGGCGATCCGATCAAGGCTGAGTATTTCATAAGCACGTTGGTGGCAAAGGAGTTGGAGGTAGGTAACAACAGCGGCAACGATAATGAGGTGGAAACGACGGGCACTGTGGCCGCCGTGAGCAGCACCACCGTCACCATCAATCCCAGCAATGGGAGCCCGCCGATCACTCTGACCGTGAATTCTTCGACGGAGATCGAGGTCGAGGACGACCCGGGCACCATCGCCGACATCCACGTGGGCGATCACGTCAAGGCCAAGTACGACAGCACCACCCTGGTGGCCACAAAGATCGAAGTCGAAGATTGAGGCCGAGGTCGTGGGACCGGACCTCACGACCCTCGTGGGCCAGCGCGCGCTCGTGATCCAGGAGCACCGCTCCGACCGCTACGCGCTCTCGCATCGGTCGCAATGTAGGAACGCAAGACCTGCCCCCGCTACTTGTCGAGCCAGACTTCCTGGAGGCGGCAACAGTTGTAGGTGACCTGGTTCGGAATCAGGTTCTTCACGTACGGGTGATGCGCGAAGCGGTCGACCCGCCAGCCCATCGTCGGCCGCGCGCCGTCCTCCTCGAGCTTCTTCTGGATTTGCCAGACGAGCGCCAGGCGCTTCTGGGGGTCGGTCTCCTGGGACTGCTGGTCGATGAGCCGCATCACCTGCTCGTCGCAGTAGTCGCCGTAGTTGCGCGATGAGCCGCAGGCGTAGTTTTCGTAGAAGTTGGCGTCCGGGTCGTCCACGCCGAGGCCCGTGAGGTTGGCGGCTATCTGAAACTCCCGGCGCGTGGCCAGCGGATGCCACTGCGCGGTCTCGATCTGCTTGAGGGCGGCGTCCACGCCGACGTGCTTGAACTCGCTGATCACGAAGGCGGCGAAGTCGAGGTAGATGGCGATGGCGCGCGTGGACATCTCGACCTTCAGCGGGTTGGCGGGCCCGAAGCCGGCCTCGGCGAGGAGCTTGGTCGGAGCGTCCTTGGCCTCGCGCACCAGGTCGAAGGTGAACTTCACGTCTTTGGATGTGACGGGCTGCCCGTCGTGCCAGCGGGCGTCTTCGCGCAGGAAGAACACGAGGTTTCGATAGTTGTCCTGCCACGACCAGCGCAACGCCGAGAAGAGGCCTGATGTGGTGCATGGCACCCCCCTAGTGCGGCGATCTCAGCGGCATTGGAGCCGCCCGACAAGCGCCTGCGTCGCAAGCCCCTATTCCCACCCGTGTGACTTAAAAGGAGTGGGCCAAAATAACTAGAGATCTGTGCACGGAGAGGTGAGATAACTTTGTACGTCAGGCTAACCGAGGCTGGGAGGTCGGGAGAGGCCTCGCCCATCGATCACGGATAAGGGTACATCCCCACATCGTCCCGAGTGCCGGCGTGGAGGCCGAGGTACACGGATGAGGCTCCGCTCCCACCTGGTAGCCCTGGTCGCCGGCGTGCTCCTGCCGCTGATGGCTTTCTCCGTGGTGATGGTGTTCCTGGTGAACCGCCACGCCCGCACCGCGACGGAGGCCGGCCTCCAGGAGACGGCGCGCGCGCTCTCCGTCGCCGTGGACCAGGAAGTGCGGGCGGCCATCGCGGTGCTCAGGATCCTCGCCGGCTCGGACGACATGCAGGCAGACAACCTGAAGGGCTTTGAACGGGAAGTCCGTGCCGCCCTCACGACCCAGACCGACTGGGAGAACATCGTGCTCTTCTCCCCGACCGGCCAGGGCGTCCTCAACGCCCGCCTTCCCCCGGGCGGCCCCCTGCCCGAATCGACCAGGCCGAACCTGATCGACCGCGTGGTGCGGACCCGTGCCCCGGCCGTATCCGGCCTGTTCCGCGCCCCAGTGAGGGGCACGCTCCTCGTCGAAGTCGCGGTCCCCGTGCTGCGGGCGGGCGCCGTCAAGTACGTCCTCAGCGCTTGCCTCTCGTCCGGCGCGCTGACCAGGATCCTGGCGCAGCAGCGGATGTCCGCCGAGGGCGTCGCGTCGCTGGTCGACCAGGACCGCATCATCATCGCGCGGACGCGGCTGCCCGAGCAGTTCGTCGGCCAGCAGGCCACGCCCGAGCTGGCCGCCAAGATGTCCCAGGGGGCGGAGGGGACGATCCACGCGCTGACCACGGAAGGGCGCCCCTCGTACGGCGCCTTCAGCCGCTCTCCGCTGACAGGCTGGACAGTGGTCCTGGGCATGTCGGCCTTGGAAGTCGACGCTCCGCTGCGCCGGTCCCTGTGGTGGCTGCTCGGCATCGGCGCCCTCTGCCTGTACGTGGGCATCGTAATCGCCGTGCTGGTCGCCCGGAAGATCGCCCAGCCCATGCTCTCGCTGTCGAGCGCTGCGCAGAAACTCGTCCTGGGCGAGCCGGCCGGCGTCGCCTCGTCCTCCC
Source organism: Candidatus Rokuibacteriota bacterium (assembly GCA_016179165.1). GTDB lineage: Bacteria > Methylomirabilota > Methylomirabilia > Rokubacteriales > CSP1-6 > AR37. The sequence goes on from JACORX010000200.1 coordinate 8,042, forward strand.
TGGCCGAGGTGAACGATCTGGCGGAGGCCCTGGCATCGGCCGGCCGCGAGCGCCGACGCGCGGAGGCCGGGACGGCGGCGCTTGTGGGCATCGGGCGGGAGCTGGCCGGAACCCTCGACCCCGAGCACACCACGGAGCTGATCGTCTCGACCGTCCTCACGCTCTTCGGGGCTCGTCGGACCGTTCTGTTCCGGCTGGAGCGGCCTTCCAACAACCTCGTCTGCGTGGCTGCCGCCGGCGAGGCTGGCCCGGCAGCAAAGTGGGTCGGGAACACCCTCCCGCCGGGATGCGGCGTGGCCGGGCTGGCGATCGAGACGAGCCGGCCGATCTGGAGTCCCGACATCCTGCACGACCCCCGAGTCGTCGTGCCGCAATGGCTGGCCGAGCGCGTGGGCGAAGAGGGCTTCTCTTCCGGAATCGCCGTGCCGCTGATCGCCCGGGGCCAGACATACGGAGCGCTCGTCCTCGGGGTCCCGGCGGGGCGGGCCTTCAGCGACGAGGAGGTGGCACTCCTGTCCGCCTTCGCCGACCAGGCGACCCTGGCGCTCGAGAATGCGCGGCTGTACACGGAGAGCGTGCAGCAGAAGGAGCATCTCGCCGATCAGGCGGCGCTCCTCACGACCACCCTCGAGAACATCGGCCACGGCTTTACCGTGTTCGACTGGGATCTCCGGCTCCTCGCCTGGAACAAGCTCTACCTCGACCTGCTGGAGTTCCCCCCCGAGTTCGGCCGGGTGGGCCGGTCGGCTGCTGACTTCTTTCGCCACAACGCCGAGCGCGGCGACTACGGGCCCGGGAGTGTTGAGGAGCACGTCACGCGCCTGATGGCCTGGGCACGGCAGTTCAAGCCCCACCACTTCGAATGGCGGCGCCGTGACGGCTCCGTGATCGACGTCCGGAACATTCCCCTGCCGGGCGGCGGGGCGGTCAGCACCTTCACGGACGTGACCGCGCTCAAGGTCGCGGACCAGACCCTGCTGAAGCTGTCGAGCGCGGTCGAGCAGACCGCCGACATGGTGGTGATCACCGGCCGCGCCGGCGTCATCGAATACGTCAACCCCGCCTTCGAGGCCGTTACCGGCTACACGCGCGAGCAGGTCATCGGCAAGACACCGCGGCTGATCAAGTCCGACCAGCACGAGCGTGCCTTTTATCGGGAGCTGTGGGATACGATCCTGTCCGGCCGCGTGTACCGCGGCGTGCTGGTGAACCGGAAGCAGAGCGGCGACGTCTACTACGAGGACAAGACGATCACGCCGCTCACGGAGGCCACCGGGACCATCACCCACTTCGTCTCGACGGGGCGCGACATCACCGAGCAGATGCTAGCCGAGCGGGCCATGCACGCCATCGTCGAAGGGACGGCGGGGGCTGTCGGGGAGGATCTCTTCCGCTCCCTGGTGCGCCACCTGGCCCAGGCGCTGGGCGTCCGCCACGCCCTCGTTGGAGAGCTGACCGGGCCCGCGAAGGACAGGGTCCGCACCCGGGCCGTCTGGAGCGGGAGCGACTTCGTCCACGACTTCGACTACCCGCTGGCCGACAGCCCGTGTGCCGGGCTTGCCGGCGGCGAGCAATGCGTGTACCCGAGCGGCGTGCGCGCGGCCTTCCCGCGTCACGAATTGCTGGAACGGATGCGGGCGGAGGGCTATCTGGGCATGCCCCTCCAGGCTTCGACCGGCGAGGTGCTGGGCGTCCTGGTCGTCATGGACGATGCGCCCATGGAGCAGGTGACCCGCGCGCGGTCGCTCCTGCGGATCTTCGCTGCGCGGGCGGGGGGCGAGCTGGAGCGTGAGCAGGCTGCCGCAGCGCTCCACGAGCGGGAGATGCAGCTCCGCCAGGCGCAGAAGATGGACGCGATCGGCCAGCTCGCGGGCGGCATCGCCCACGACTTCAACAACCTGCTGACCGTGATCGGCGGCCGTAGCGCGCTGCTCCTCCAGCTGATGTCGCCAGACGACCCGGCGCGCCGTGACATCGAGCTGATTGCGAAGACGGCGGAGCGCGCCGCCCAGCTCACCCGACAGCTCCTGGCCTTCAGCCGGCGGCAGGTCCTCGAGCTGCGCGTTTTGGACCTCAACGCTGTCGTGGTCGGCATGGAGCCGCTGTTGCGCCGGCTGATCGGTGAGGACATCACGCTGACGACCCGGACGGACTCCTCCCTCTGGCGTGCCAAGGGCGACGTGGGCCAGCTCGAGCAGGTCATCATGAACTTGGCCGTCAACGCGCGCGACGCGATGCCGGAAGGCGGGCAACTGGCCATCGAGACCGGCAACGTCACGCTGGATGCGGTCTACGCCCTGAGCCACCCAGGCGCGGTACCCGGCCCCTACGCGGTGCTGGCGGTGAGCGACACCGGGGTCGGCATGGACGCCGAGACCCTGAGCCACGCGTTCGAGCCGTTCTTCACCACGAAGGAGACCGGCAAGGGGACGGGGCTCGGGCTCGCTATGGTCTACGGGATCGTCAAGCAGAGCGGCGGTTACGTGAGCGTGGACAGTGAGCTGGGACGCGGCACGACGTTCAGGATCTACCTGCCCCGGGTGGAAGAGACCGCGGCGGCCGGCGGGACGACCGCCGAGCCCGACGAGCGGCCGCGGGGCTCGGAAACCGTTCTGCTGGTGGAGGACGAGGACGGTGTGCGCGACCTGGCGCGCGAGATGCTGGGGATGCTGGGCTACACGGTGCTGGCGGCCCGGCATCCGGAGGAGGCTGTGAAGATCGCCGACCAGCACCCCGGGCCGATTCACGTGCTGCTGACCGACGTCGTCATGCCGGGCTTGAGCGGACCGACCCTGGCCGGCCGCCTCCTGTCGGGCCGTCCGGGTCTCAAGGTGCTCTATATGTCCGGGTACACGGATAACAGCATCGTGCAGCACGGCGTGCTGGCTGCCGGCACGGCCCTCGTCCAGAAGCCGTTCACGCTGGATGCCCTCGCGCGAAAGGTGCGGGAGGTCCTCGACAACGCGCCGCCGTGACGCCGCTTCAGCCGCGGGCCACGCTGCGACGCTCCCGGAACCAGAGAATGGACGTGGCGAGGGCCGTGAGCGCGAGGAGAGGCACCGTGAGCCTGGTGAGCATCGCCCAGCCGCCGCTTCCGGTAACCACCACGCCGGATGTCAGTGAGGAGCTGACCATGATCGCGAACACCAGGGAGTCGTTGACGCCCTGAATCTTCGCCTTCTCCGCCGGCCGGTGGGCTTCGGTGAGGAGCATGGTGCCGCCGATGTAGAGGAAGTTCCAGCCCACCCCCAGGAGAGTCAGCGCCCACCAGAAGTGCATGAGCGTGACCCCGCTCATGGCGATGGCGACGCAGACGAACATCAGAGCGGAGCCGGCGAGCAGCACGTTCAGCACCCCCAGGCGGCGGATCAGGCCGCCGGTGAAGAACGACGGCGCGAACATGCCGATCACGTGCCACTGCAGCACGAACGTCGCGTCGGCGAACGGGTGGTGGCAGCAGAGGTCCATGGCGAGGGGCGTGACGCTCATGAGGAGGTTCATCACGCCGTAGCCCACCGCCGCCGCCAATATCGCCACCACGACGGCGGGCTGGCGCAGGATCGCTCCCAGCGGCCGACCCGTGCCATGC
>JACORX010000031.1 GCA_016179165.1 Candidatus Rokuibacteriota bacterium
GCTCCTCGCCGCCGAACGTCCAGAGGACGGAGCCGGCCACGTACTGCACGAGCAGGGCGACGGCGAGGTTGGGATTGATCCGCGACGCTTCCTCGAGGAGGATGACCTCGTGCAGGCAGCCGAGGTCGGCGCCGCCGACCGAGATCGGCGCCGTGATCCCGAGGAAGCCGGCCTCGGCGGCGGCGTGGTAGAACTCCCGCGGAAACTCCGCACGCCGATCCGCCTCTTCCCAGCGCGGCCCGATCTCCCGTGTCGCGAACGTGCGACAGACCCGGCGGTACTCGTCTTCGTCGACGCCGCGCTGGGTACTGCCCGGGTCCGGCGGGCTCATGGCCGCTTCTCTCCCGCCGTCCCGGCGCGGCCCGGTCGGGAATCGCCAACCGGTAGCCGCAGCGCACCGAGGGGCAGTGGCCCGTGCGCGATCCGGCGGCCGAACCGCGACGCCCCTGCGAAGTCGGGGTCGACGTGAATCCGGTGGTGCGTCATCGCCACCTTTGCTCTCCGTTCCTCGAAAAGGACGCCGATCGAGTGCTCGATCGGCGCGTGCAGGCTAGTCGAAGGGTCCGCGCCTTGTCAAGGCGCGGACGCCGGGTGCGCGGACGCCGGGTGCGGACGCCGGGCGACCGCTTCCGATCGAGCGTTCGATCGAGTACAATCCGCCGGGCATGGACGGCTTCCTGGCGGACCAGACGGTACGCGATGCGCGCTCGTACGACGAGGCGCGCGCCCGTCACGTCTGGAAGGTCCCCGCCCGCTACAACATCGCCCACGACGTCTGCGACCGCCATGCCGACGGTGGGCAGCGGCCGGCGCTGCTCTGCGACGCGGGTCCGGACAGCGCGCGCTACACGTTCGACGACCTCAAGCGCCTGTCCGATCGGCTCGCCGGCGGTCTCGTCGCGCTCGGTGTCTCGCGGGGCGTGCGGGTCGCGCTCATGCTGCCGCAGACCGCCGAGCACGTGGTGGCCCACCTCGCGATCTTCAAGTGCGGCGCGGTGAGCGTGCCGCTGTCGCGTCTCTTCGGCCCGGATGCCCTGCGCTACCGCCTCGGCGACAGCGAAACCGCCGTCCTCTTCACCGACACCGAGAACGCCGGCAAGGTCCTGGCCATCCGGGACGACCTGCCGTCGCTCCGCCACGTGGTGATCTGTGACCGCGCGCCGGCGCCATCCGGGGATCCGCGCGTCCTCCACTTCGCCGACGTGCCGGCGCGCGGTTCCGGCGCGTTCACGGCCGCCGACACCAGCGCGGAGGACCCGGCGCTGCTGATCTACACCTCGGGGACGACCGGGCCCCCGAAGGGAGCGCTGCACGCGCACCGCTACCTCCTCGGGTACAACGGCGTCGACTACGCGAACAACTTCTTCCGGCCGGGCGACCTCTACTGGAGCCCGGCGGACTGGGCATGGGTCGGCGGTCTTCTCGTCGGGCTGTTCTGCCCGCTCGCCCACGGGGTCCCCGTCGTCGCCTCGACGGCGCGCTTCGAGCCGGTGGCCTCACTCCAGCTCATGGAGCGCTGGGGCGTGACGAACACGCTGCTCTCGGCGACCGCGCTCAGGAAGATGGCCGTGCAGGTCGACGACCCCCGGGCGTTCCGGCTGAGGGTGCGCTGCGTGTTCAGCGGCGGCGAGAAGGTGACGCCGGAGATCTTTCGGTGGACCCAGGAGCGGCTCGGCCTGCCGGTCAACGAGGTGTACGGTCAGACCGAGGCCAACATCATCGTCGGCGAGAACGACCCGCTCATCCCGGCGCGCCGGGAGCCGCTCGGCAAGCCGTACCCGGGGCACGACGTCGCCATCGTCGACGACGACGGTCGGCCGGTTGCGTCCGGCGTCCTCGGCAACATCGCGCTGCGCCGCGGCGACCCGGTGATCATGCTCGGCTACTGGAACCGTCCGGATGCGACGAAGGCGGCGTACCGCGGTGACTGGCTCATCACCGGCGATCTCGGGACCGCGGACGACGAGGGCTCCATCTACTACAAGGGGCGGGCGGACGACGTCATCAACAGCGCGGGCTTCCGCATCGGCCCGGCCGAGGTGGAAAGCTGTCTCCTCGGCCATGCCGGCGTCGAGCAGTGCGCGGTGATCGGCGTGCCGGATGACGCGCGCGGCGAGGCCGTGAAGGCGTTCGTCCTTCTCAAGCCCGGCGTGGCCGGCACCACGGCGCTCGCCGACGCGCTGGCGGACCACGTGAAGACCCACCTCGGCAGCTTCCAGCGGCCGCGCGAGATCGAGTGGGTGGAGGAGTTGCCCATGACGGTGTCCGGCAAGATCAAGCGCGCCGAGCTGCGCCAGCGAGCCCGGCAGGAGCTGCGGCCATGACGGGGCCCGTGGTCGGCTTCCCGACCGGCTGACTCTTGCTCGTGTTAGAGGCCGAGATTCTTAGCATCGAACCCTTCATGAGAATGAATGCGTGCCCTTCCTGGAAAAAGCGCCCAGGGGACAGGAAGGCGGAAACACGCGGGTGGCGGGCTAGGCTCCTGGGTTACCATCAGCTCCGATGTGCCTGATCCTCTTCGCCCATCGCGTCGTCCCGGGGACTCTCCTCATCGTAGCCGCCAACCGCGACGAACGCTTCGACAGGCCGGCGGCACCGGCAGCCGTCTGGGACGACCATCCCGAGATTCTGGCTGGGCGCGACCTCTCGGGCGGTGGGACGTGGCTGGGCGTGTCGAGGCGTGGCCGGTTTGCCGCACTGACCAACTTCCGTAATCCTGCAACGCACCGGGCTGACGCCCCTTCCCGGGGCGAGCTGGTGAAAGCCTTCCTCGTGGGGCAGATGTCGGCCGGGACCTACGTCGAAGACATCGTGCGCGAGGCGGTGCCCTACAACGGATTCTGCCTGCTTGTCGGGGATGGCGATCGCCTGTTTTTCTACTCCAACCGAGCGGAAGCGCCGGTGGAGGTCGAGCCCGGCATCCACGGCATCGCCAACCACCTGCTCAATACGCCGTGGCCCAAGGTCGTCAAGGGGCGTTCGGGTCTCGAGAGGCTCACGGAGGGGCCGTTCGGCGTGGACCAATACCTGGCCCTGCTGGACGACCCGACTCCGGCTGCCGACGTCGATCTGCCGAAGACGAGCCTCGATCTCGAGCGGGAACGCCGTCACTCCGCCGTGCGCATCCTGAACCCCGACTACGGCACGCGGTGCTCCACCGTGCTCCGGATCACGTCTGCGGGCACCATCGACTTCGCGGAGAGAAGCTTTCACCCCGGCGGGGGGATCGCGGGTGAGGTGCGGTACCAGCTCGATATAGAGCCGGGGCATTCAGCACCCAGGCGGGCCGTTCAGCACCCAGGCGGCGCGGTCGGCGCGAACGCCGGAGGGAACCGGCGGCGTAGTTGGCGCAGCGGCGGCATGCGCAAGAGGAGCGGCAGGTAGCACCAGTACGGCGGCGCGACCCCGAGGGCCTGGAGCACTGTCTCCAGAAGCCGCTCCGACCGCGACAGGTTTTGTTCCCCCGCATGGACGACCCCCGGGTTCCTCGCCAACGCGCGTTGGACCCGCCCGAGGATCCAGGTCTCGTCGACGGCCGGTGACACGTAAAATGTCGGCGCGGCGTAGTCGTGGTCGTGCGGAACGATTCTCTCGCGCACGGCCAGGGCCGCCATCTCGGTGCCCGGGAGAATCCGCACGCCCGTCATCACGACCGTCAGGCAGCGCGGGTGGTCCAGCTCGGTCTCGACGAAGCGCATCGTCTCGTCGACGGTCTCCCGGGTCTCGCCGGGCCCGCCGAGAATGAAGAACCACGCGCTCCGCATGCCGGACGCCTTCGCGAGGCCGGCGGTCTTCCGGAGTTCCGGCACGGTGAAGCCCTTCTTGAGCGACCCGAGCGTTCCCTCGCTCGCGGCATCGGGCGAGACCATCATGGATCGGAAGCCGGCCCGCCGCATGGCGGCGAACAGCTCCGCCGTGACCCCGATCGGGTTGACGCCCATCGTCGTCAGCCGCACGCGGAGGTTTCGCCGCGTGATCTCCTCGCAAATCTCCATCGCGTGCGAGGTCGGCACATTGAAGGTCGAGTCGACGATCTCGAAGGTCTTCGGTCGCACCGTCGCCATGACGTGCTCGATCTCGTCCGCGACCTCCTGCGGCGTGCGGCGGCGGAGTTGCGCTCCCTCGATGCCCGGATAGGCGCAGTAGACGCAGTGCAGCGGGCAGCCGCGCTTGGTCTGAATCGCCCACGTTCCGCCGCGCCGCCGGTACGCCGGCCAGTCGATCCACCGCTCCATGCCGGAGCGACCGAAGCCCGCGAGCCGGTCGGGCTTGGTCCCGTGAACCCCCGACGGCCGGCGCGCATAAACGCCTGGGATCCCGCGCACCGGCTCACCATGCTCGAGAACGCGCAGGAGCGCGGGAAAGGCGATCTCCCCCTCGCCCACGACCGCGTAGTCGGCCGGCAGGGACTCCAAGACCGCCGGGCCGAGCACGGAAACGGCCGGGCCTCCGATGACGACCCGCGCGCTCCCCGACGCCCTGACCGTCTCGATGTGACGCGCCACGTCCCCCATCTGCCAACCGGGCCGCTGCTTCGACGCGCTGTCGATGTTGCGGACCGAGATGCCGACGACCTCGGGCCGCCGCTCCCGAACCGCGCGCCGCAGCGCACCGTCCCGGTCGTCCGCCACGAGCAGGTCGACCAGCGCGACTTCGTGGCCGGCATCCCGCGCCGCCGTCGCGACGTACGAGAGACCGACCGGCGGTGCGGCGGTCAGATCACGACTCCTGTTGGCATAGACGAGGAGGACGCGCATGGACGAGATAGCATGGACAGAGTTCTCCATCCGCGCAACTGAAATCCCGAATCGCGAGCGCAGAGCGCGCGCCGCCGGGCCGCGCCACAAGACCACCAGTACGCGATGATCTCGATGTCCTCGTCTGTTCCCGCCGTGGCGCCCGGCTGCGGGTCATCGCCACCGTGCAGGCCCCCCTCGCCGGGCAGGCCATCCTCGCCCACCGCACCACCGTCCTGACCTCGGGCACCGGCACCTTGTCCACGTAATGGAAGCGGTACCGGCACGGGCAGGTCTCGTAGACGCCGAGCCGCGAGTGTGAGTAGACGGGCTCAGAAGACGATCAGCAGCCGCCCTCGGGTCCCGCCCGCGGCCAGCTTGCGCTGCGCCTCCGCCACCCGCTCGGGCGGAAAGGTCTCCGCCACCCGCAGGGTGAGCTTGCCTTGGGCGACCAGATGACCCAGCCGATCGA
>JACORX010000177.1 GCA_016179165.1 Candidatus Rokuibacteriota bacterium
CCATTACGCGGTCGCCCGCTCCGTGCAGCTGACGCTTCAGCGCTACAAGGACCTCCAGGACATCATCGCCATCCTCGGCATGGAAGAGCTCTCCGACGAGGACAAGCTCACCGTGTCACGGGCCCGCAAGATCCAGCGCTTCCTCTCGCAGCCGTTCTACGTGGCCGAGACCTTCACCGGCCAGCCGGGGCGCTACGTCAAGCTCGCCGACACGATTCAGGGCTTCAAGGAGATCGTGGACGGCCTCTGCGACGATCTGCCCGAGCAGGCCTTCTACATGGTCGGCGGCATCGAGGAAGTCCGAGAGAAGGCCCGCAAGATGGCCGAAGCAAAGTAATGCTCCTCGAGTTGGCGACTCCGACGCGGATGCTCGTCACCGCCGAGGTCGACGAGGTTGTCGCGCCGGGCGTCGAAGGCTACTTCGGCGTCCTGCCCGGGCACGCGGCCTTCCTGACTACTCTGGCTCCCGGAGAGGTGGTCTATCGCAGCGGCCAGCAGGAGCACCACCTGGCCGTGGCGGGCGGGTTCGCCGAGGTGCGTCCCGAGCGCGTGATCATCCTGGCCGAGCATGCGGAGCGGCCGGACGAGATAGACCGGGAGCGTGCCGAGCGCGCCCGCCAACGCGCCGAGATGCGCCTGCAGGGCAAGGGCCCCGACGGTTCCGCGGCGGAGATCGATTTCGCCCGCGCGCTGGCGGCCCTGGCCCGCGCCCTGACGCGCCTGCTCGTGGCGTCGCGCTCCTAGTCGCAGTAGCCCGCTGCCCCGCAGGCGGGGCAGCGGGAATGTCTGACCGCCCAGTTCTCAAGGCACAAGCCTCGCCCGCTGCCACGCAACCCTCCGCCGCATAACGATCTCGCGCATGGCATGCCGCTCGCAGGTCAACGCGGCCATGACGACCATCCTGGCAGTGGACGACGAGCCGGCCATCTTGGAACTGGTGCGCTTCACGCTCGAGGACGCCGCCGTGCGGGTGGTGGAGGCCTCGGACGGCGCCGAGGCGCTCATCCTCGCGCGCCGGATCAAGCCGGACCTGGTGCTCCTCGACGTGCAGATGCCGCGGCTCGACGGCCTCGAGGTATGCCGGCAGCTCAGGCGTGAGTCCGCTTTCGCGCGCACGCCCATCATCATGCTCACGGCCGCCGGCCAGCAGGCAGACCGAACCCGCGGCCTCGGCGCCGGCGCCGACGAGTACCTGACCAAGCCGTTCTCGCCGCTGGCGCTCCTGGCTCTCGTCGAGGCGCTCCTGCCGGAGACGCGGTCGTGGCGGCCGACGTAGCGCTGTCGCAGGCGCTCGCCTACGCGCGTGACCTCAAGAATCTCTACGAGGTGGCGCGGGCGCGCGAGGAGGACACGGTGCGCGCCCACGACAAGCTCCGCGCCGCCTACCAGCAGTCGCTCGCCTACGCCGTCGATCTCAAGAAGACACACCGGCGGCTGCAGCGTTCCATCCTCCAGAGCCTGCTCGGGCTGGCCAACGCGCTCGAGGCCAAGGACGAGTACACGCGCGGACACTCTGACCGCGTGGCGGCGCTGGCGCGGCAGCTGGCGCTCGAGGCGGGGTTGACGGTGCGGCAGGCGGACGTGATTGCCCAGTCCGGGCTGCTCCACGACCTGGGCAAGATCGGTGTGCCGGAGCACATCCTCAGGAAGCCCGGGCCGCTCACCCAGGAGGAATGGACCGTCATGCGGCGGCACCCCGTCACGGGATCCCAGATCGTGGCGCCGCTCGAGTCCTTCGCGGAGGGCGCCCTCATCGTCCGCCATCACCACGAGCGCGAGGACGGCAGCGGCTATCCCGACGGGCTTTCCGGCGAGACGATACCGCTCGGCGCGCGCGTTGTCGCCGTGGCCGACGTCTACGACGCGCTGACTTCGGAGCGGCCGTACCGACGCGGCCTGACCCACGCCGAGGCCCTCGGTCGACTCGCGGCCGAGGCGGGGCGTACGCTCGACGCGCGGCTCACGACGCTCTTCACCGACATCGTCGCCCATGCGCCTCCTGAGTGGCCCGTTCGAGACTGAGCCTGCGGCGCGCGCGCTGTCGATCGCGCGCCCGCTCGCCGTGGTCTCCGCCGCCGCGGCGCTGGGCGCCGGCGCGGGCCTGGCGGCCGAGACTGGGCTCGGAGCGGCGGGCCAGTTCGGCCATGCGCTCGCCAGCGCGTCGCTTCATGCGGGGTTTCTCGCCGCCGGGTGGGTGGCGGCATTCGACGGACGGGAGGGCTGGCGCGGACCGGCGCTCGGCGGGGCGGCGGCGCTCGTGCTGACCGCGCTGGCCGCCCGGGTCTCGCTCGCAGGCGCGCTGGCGTATCTGCTCGTGCCGCTCGTCCACGCCCGCGCCGCCGGCGCGTGGCGCCGTAATCTCGAGTGGGTCGGTTGGCGCCTACCTTGCGCACCGCGCTCCATCCTCCTGGGGGCGGCGGCCGGAACCTTCCTCGGGCTTCACCTGATCATCACCGCGTCGCTGACGCTGGGGTACGCGGTCGCCGTGCATGACGTAGGCCGCTACCTGGCGGCGCTCGCTTACGATGTCGGGGTCAATGCGCTCACGGCCGAGTGGCTCTTCCGCGGCGCGATCTTCTCGGCCCTTTGGCGGCGGTGGAGCTTCTGGCCAGCCGCCATGGTCTCTACCGCGTGCGCCCTTGTGCGCTATCTCCTCGACCCTGCGCTGCCTCAGGCCATCGAAGCCATGGCCGGCGCGACCTTCTACCTGTCGCTTCTGGGGCTCGCCTGCTGCGCCCTACGCGCGTGGAGCGGCAGCCTCGTGCCCGGCTACTTCGCCACGGTCGCCTTCTTCGTAGCCTACCGGACGCTGCTCGTGTGATTGCGGGCCCGCTCGGTCTGGTGGCGCTGATCGCTGCGGCCATCGCCGCGGGGGGAGGCGACGACGGATCGCCGTTGCGCCACCTCTATCTGCTTCCTGCGCTCTGGGCCGCATTGGCCCGTGGCGTTCACGGCGGCGCCCTGGTCGGGCTCCTGGCCGGGTTTCTCCAGGCGCCCTTGATCTTTCCCCTGATCGAGCGAGCCGGCCTGTCGAGACCCGTCGTAGACGGTCTCGTCTCGCTGACCATCCCGCTCGCGATGGGGCTGACCGTGGGCCGGCTGGTCGATCAATCGCGCGGCCGCGGGGTCCAGCTCCGCGCCCTCCTCGAGATCCAGCGGAGCCTGGCCGGCGAGACGGCCTTCGGCGCGCGGCTGGCCCAGGTCGCCGCCCTCACGCGTCGGGCCCTCGGCGTGGACCGGGTGGGGCTCCTCCTGGATGCAGGAGACGGCGCCCCGTTGACCGAGAGCGCCCCCTGCGCACCGGAGCCCTCGGACAGCCCGCCGAGCGGTTCGGCGACGCCCTGCCGGCGGCTCGTCCTGCCGCTCGACGCGGGACAAGGTCCGGTGGGCACGCTCACCATCGAGCGAAACGGGGATCTCGGAGCCGCCACCCGCAGCGCCGCGCAAGCGCTGGCGCTCCACGTGGCGCTGGCGGTCGAGAACGCGCGGCTGACGGAGCGCCAGCGGCGCTTCGCCCAGGAGCTCGAGGACAAAGTTGCGCGGGCCACGCAGCGGCTGCGCGAGATCGATCGGGCCAAGAGCGAGTTTCTTTCGGTGGTCTCGCACGAACTTCGCACGCCGCTGACCGCGCTCCAGGGGTTCAGCGAGCTGCTCCTCGCCCGCGACGTGCCGCCCGACCGCGCGCGTCGCTATCTCCACCACGTCCAGACCGAGTCGCAGCGTCTTGGGCGCATCGTCGCCGATCTTCTCGACCTCTCCCGCATCGAGTCCGGCCGCGGGCTCTCGCTGCGCCGCGAGCCGTTCGATCTTCGTGAGCTCGTCGAGTGCAATGTCGAGGTCTTCGCGTGCCAGCACGCGCTCCATCGTTTCGACTTGAGCGTGGCCGCGTCGCTGCCGCCGCTCTGTGCCGACCGCGACGCCGTGGACCGGATGCTCAAGAACCTCCTGTCCAATGCCGTCAAGTACTCACCGCGCGGCGGCCGCGTCCTCGTGCAGGCACGACCCGCGGCGGAGCGGCCGGGCCTGGTCGAGCTGGCCGTCGAGGACGATGGCGTCGGCATCCCGGCCGAGGCCTTGCCGCGCATCTTTGAGCCGTACGTGCGGATCGCCCACCCCGAGACCGCGACGGCCCCAGGGCTTGGTCTCGGCTTGAATCTCGTTCGGGCCTTGGCCCACGCCCATGGGGGGCTTGTCGAGGTCGAGAGCCTGCCCGGAAAGGGCTCGCGGTTCCGGGTACTTCTGCCGGCCTGAAAAGCCCGGATTTGGCCGATTTTTCGGCCAGTTCGCTTGACACCTTCAGAGGCCTGCGTGTAGTCTCAAGCGGGTCCATGGCTAGGCGTGACCAGATCGCGGGAAGGATGGCGGAGGCCGTCGTGAAGCGGCTGGTTGCCCGGAAGCTCGCAGACATCAAGGACGAACCCCGGGCACGGGAAGTGGTCCGCCAGATCCTGTCCGAGAACTTCCTTGCGGAGGAGAAGATCGAGACCGAGGTCAAGGCTCTGCTGCTCGAAAACGCCAAGCTGATCAAGGACTCGGCTTCCGACTACCAGCGGCTCTTCACCCTGGCCAAGACCAGGCTCTCCCGCGAGCGGGGGTTCATCCTGTGATGCGGATGAGCCGCGAACGCCTCTTCGGCCTGGCCGAGCGCATCGTCAGCGACCTCGCCGCCACCGAGGGCGTCGTCATCCGGCAGATCGCCGACGAAAAGGTCCGCACCCATCTGAGGACCGAGATCTTCCGGGTGATCGAGGACGAGGGCCGCCTCGAGGAGACGGTCGACCAGGAGGTCCGGAAGACGCTCAGCAGCTATTCTCGACCCGCGCATGAAGGCAGCGCCGAGTGGGAGGTGCTGTACAACAAGACGCGCGACGAGGTCTACAAGCGGCGGCTGAGGCTGTGAAGCGCATAGTGGTCGGGCTCTCGGGCGCCTCCGGTGCGATCTACGGCATCCGCTTCCTCGAGCTCCTGCGCGCGCTGCCCGACGTCGAGACGCATCTGGTCGTGTCCGACGCCGCCAAGCGCACCATCGTGGAGGAGACGGACTGGGCGGTGAAGGACGTCGAGGCTCTGGCCACGCGCCGCTACGACAACAAGGACATCGGCGCGGCCATCGCCTCGGGCTCGTTCAAGACCGACGGCATGGTCATCGTACCGTGCAGCGTCAAAACGGCGGCCTCCGTCGCCCACTGCTTGGCAGACAACCTGCTGACGCGCGCGGCGGACGTGACGCTCAAGGAGGGGCGCCCGCTCCTCCTGGTGGTGCGCGAGACGCCGCTTCACCTGGGCCACTTGCGCGTCCTGACGGCGCTCGCGGAAATGGGGGCGGTCATCCTGCCGCCCATGCCCGCCTTCTACAACCGGCCCAAGCAGATCGAGGACCTCGTGGATCACACGCTGGCGCGCGTCCTCGACAGGCTCGGCCTGCCGCAGCACCTGGTCACGGAGTGGCCGGGCACCAACCGGCGCAGCGACCCGCCGCAGCGCGGGTGAGCGGCATCGCCTCCGGCTTCGCTCGCGTGCCTGCCGCCGCGCTCGATCTCTCCATCGTGGTCCCGGTCTACAACGAAGAGGAGAACCTGCCGCTCCTCTGGCCTGAGATCCGCGAAGTCCTCGCTCCGACAAAGCTCAGCTACGAGGTCATCTTCGTCGATGACGGCAGCCGGGACCGGAGCGCGGAGATCGTGCGGGCCTTCCACGAGCAGGATCCGCGGGCGCGCCTCGTCCGGCTCAAGACCAACGCCGGCGAGACCGCGGCGACCGACGCCGGCTTCAAATCCGCGCGCGGCCGATGGGTCGTGGTCATGGACGCCGACCTCCAGAACGACCCGCACGATATTCCGGGCATGCTCACGCACCTGGACCAGTGGGACGCGGTGACGGGCTGGCGGGTCAACCGGGGCACCGGCGACTCGTGGGTCCGCCGCGCGTCGTCACGCGTGGCCAACAGGGTCCGTAACGCGCTCACCGAGGAGACGGTCCAGGACAGCGGGTGCACCTTCCGCGCCTTCAGGCGCGAGTGTCTGCGCGACCTGGTCCTCTACGAAGGCTTCCACCGGTTTGTCCCGACGCTCCTCAAGATGCGCAGCTATCGCGTGCTGGAGGTGCCGGTCAACCACCGGCCGCGCCGATTCGGCGAGTCCAAGTACGGCATCGGCAACCGCGCCTGGAGCGCCTTCAAGGATCTCCTGGCGGTGCGCTGGATGAAGGACCGCCTGCTGCGCTACGAGATCGCCGAGGACCTGGGCGGCGAGGGCCCGAGCGACGAGAGGAGATCGCGCGAGTGAAGGTGCTGCTGATCGGGCTGGGACGCTGGGGTGAGAAACACCTGCGTGTGCTGGGCGAGCTGGGCTGCGAGGTGTGGGTCGCCGACGTGTCGGCGGAGCGCCGGGCTTTCGCCGTCAAGGCGGGCGTCCCCGAGGCGCGTGCCGTCGCTGATTTCCGCGCCGCGCTGCCTCACGTGGACGCGGTCGACCTCGTCACGCCCGCCGACAACCACCTGGCGCTCGCGAGCGAGTGCCTGCACGCCGGCAAGGACTGCTTCGTCGAGAAGCCGCTGACGCTGACCGCTGCCGAGGGCCGCGAGCTGGCTCATGCCGTCCGCTCCACGGGGCGCGTGCTCCAGGTCGGCCACATCTTCCGCTTCCATCCCGTGACGGCCTTCATGCGCGAGCGAATCCGGAGCGGCTCGGTCGGGCCCGTGCGCTATTGCACGGGGCGCTTCGCGGGTTTCAAGCGGCCGCGCACGGACGTGGGCGTGACACAGACGGATGGTATCCACTACTTCGATCTGTTCGCGCATCTGCTCGATCGCGAGCCGACGGCGGTCACGGCGACGCTTCGAGATTTGCTCGGCCGCGGAATGGACGATCTCGGCTTCTGCGCCGTGGAGTACGGCCTAGTGCCCGCCTTTGTGGAAGCCGGCTACTTCGCGCCCGGCACCTATCGCGACTGCGTGATCGTGGGCGAGCACGAGACGTTGGCGGGTGACTTCGGCACCGCGGAGGTCAAGGTCCTCGCCAACCGCCACGTCAAGCAGGGCAGTGCCTGGAACGCTCCCGAGGGCGCGGCCGAGACCCACAAGGCCACGGGCCCCGAGCCCTTGAGCCACGAGCTCAAGCTCTTCCTGGACGCCTGCGCCCAGGGGACGGCCCCGGCCGTGGACGTGGAGGCGGGCCTCCTCGCGCTCAGAGTCGTGGAGGCCGCGCGCCAGTCGTCGAAGCTGGGGCGGCGGGTCCTCCTGTCCGAGGTGAGCTAGACCTCGCGCAGCGCCCGCGCCAGCGGCGCACGCAGACGGTGCGGCGTCACGCGTCGCAGTACGATCTCGTCGCCGCCCACGAACACGCCGAGCGAGGCGAGCGCCTCCGCAACGCCCGTGATCGCCTCGTCCTGATCCACACGATCCCTGCCACCCGGCGGCGTGGCCGTCGTCGCGAACCACGGCTCGAAGTGAGCGTTGCGCACCTCAAGTCGCCGCTCGAGTCGATGAGCCTTGGCGTCCACGCGGCCGATGAGATGGCCCTGACGGAGGATCGGCAGCGTGTAGTAGCCGTGCACGCGCTTGTCGCCAGGGGTGTAGACTTCGATACGGTAGTCGAGGCCGAAAAGGCGCTTCACGCGGTCCCGGTACCAGAGCAGGGAGTCGAACGGTGAGAGGAGCGTTGTCCCTCGCGACGCTGACGGCGTCCGGCCCGCGCGCGCCAGCTTGGGCAAGTCTCGCGTGAGCGCAAGCCAGCGGCCCCGCGATCCCTCGACCTCGATCTCAGCGACCTCACCCCGCTCAACCATGGCGCGGAGCACCTTCCGGCGCGCGCCGGGCCCGAAGCGGGGAAACGTCAGGTAGCCGGTCACGTCCCGCTCGGTCGCGGCCCCCATGGCGTGCAGCGAGCGTTCGAGGTGCCAACGGTGAAACTCCTCGGGCGAGACCGTCTCGCACTCGAGCACGGCCGGGATCGCGCGCTCGAAGAGGTCGAAGCGCTTGTTGAAGTGACGCCGCGAGTGGATCGTGAGCGCGCCGGTCATCCACAGGTAGTGCAGCGCGTGCTGGGCAGGCCTCCAGCTCCACCACCCGCCGCGGCCGCTCGGGCGGCGCCCTTCGAAGTCCGCGTTGCCCATTGGGCCCTTGGCTGACACCGCCGCCTTCACCTGTCCCAGCATCTTGGGGTTCCGGCGGAGCCAGTCCGACCAGCCGGTGTGGCGGACGCGATAGTCGAGCATGGCGCGACGCCACCACGGCAAGGCGGACGTCGGCACCAGGCAGGCGGCGTGCGCCCAGTACTCGAAGAGGAGCCGGCGGCGGTAGACGAGCCGGTCGAGCCGCGCGCGGTCGTACGGGCCGAACCGGCTCCACACCGTGAGGTAGTGCGCGCGATCGAGGACGTTGATCGAGTCCAGCTGGATCCCGCCCACGTCCGCGACGAAGCGGCCGAGGCGCTTTGCTGTCAGCGGGGCCGTGCGCGGCGCGGCGAGGTGCTGGCGCTTGAGGAACAGCGCACTGACTGCATGCAGCGGAACGGGCCGGCGGGGCATCCCCGGGAGACTACCACCGCACTCCCCGTAGAAAAACCGAAGGCTTCCGCGCCATGACGGCTCCACCTTGTGCGTGGAGTTCGTCAGGCTAAGGCACCAGCGTGGCATCGCCGCCCAGCAGCCTCGCTTCAACGGCCTTCGCGAAGACTTCGATCACGAACGCCCGCACGAGGCCCTCGATCAGCAGACGCTGGCCTCTTGCTATGCGCCCTCGCCCCGCGAGATGCCCGACCGGCCGCCGCCGCTCGAGGACCCCAATCGCTTCGACGTCCGCTACGTCAGCGTTAACAGGGGCATTCGGTGGAACCGTCGGTGGGTGAACGTCTCCACCGTCTGTGCCGAGGAATAAGTGGGCCTGAATGAGATTGCGGACGGAATCAGAAACGGGGCTTGACACCGGGCCTCCTAGTAAGTATTCTTTGTATACGAAGTATGCAATGAATTACTCACTGAGGCGGCGCATCACGAAGCGAGCGCGCCGGACGTCGCCGGCGCGCGGTCCCCGACTCCTCCGGGACCTGGTGTACGACCGGGTCAAGGAGTGGATCATCACCGGCGAGTTCGTACCCGGTGAGTTCCTCGGCGAGGTGTCACTCGCCGATCGCCTTGGCGTCAGCCGCACCCCGGTCCGCGAGACGCTCGGGCACTTGGAGCGCGACGGGCTCGTGCAGATCGTGCCGCATCGAGGCGCCTTCATTCGCTGGCCGTCCCCGAAGGACGTGGAGGAGCGCTTCGACATCCGCATCGCGATCGAGACGCTCGCCCTGCGCCGCGCGTTCCCGAAACTCA
>JACORX010000172.1 GCA_016179165.1 Candidatus Rokuibacteriota bacterium
GCCCACGCGCTCGCCGAGCGTCTTCATCCACTCGAAGTAGACGGGGACGCGCGCGTGGACGAACGGCTTCCAGAACGGCTCCGACGGACGCTTCGGCCACCTGAGGACCCCGTGAGCCTTGAACCAGTCGAGCCCGCGCTCGGGGCCGAAGTAGTTCCGGTAGATCCGGTCGCCGATCTCCTCCCACGTGTAGCGCCCGTCGCGCTCGAGCCGGCACGGGCCCGTGAGCGCGTAGTAGTGGTTCATCACCGAGTACATGTCGCCGACGATCCCGAGGCGCTCGCCGATGTCGAGCAGCACCTCGGAGAAGTGGCGGCGCTGGCCGAGCGGCGCGACCGCCGGCTGGCGGATCTGCCAGCCCCACTCGCCGGTGCCCACCGGGAAGTGATGGATGTGGTTGTTCGGCGACGGGTCCAGGCGCTCCAGGTAGCAGGTGTCGGGCAGGACCACGTCGGCGAAGGCCGTCGTCTCGTCGAGGAACAGGCTGAAGGAGATGACGAAGAGGTTCTCGAGGGCCTTCGCGGTCGTCTCCGGTTGGCCCACGCTCATCAGGAGGTTCGAGCCGTAGTTGATGAGCACCTCGGGCGCGTACGAGATGCCGAACCGCTCGCGCGCGGGGATCGTGAGCAGCGGCAGGTGGCTCGTGAGCGCCGTCGGGAGCAGATCTTGAAGGTGCAGCCATTGGGGCGAGCGCGGCTCCGCGGGCGGGTAGAGCATGCTCGAGAAGCCGGGCTCGCTGGCCCCGTACCAGATGCCGGGAAGCAGGAGCCCGTCGCGGTCGGCCTTCGGCATCCAGCGCGGGAGCTGCGTGTCGGGATGGCCGTGGCAGACCGGATTGCAGCCCAGGAGCCCCCCCGGCACGTTGCTCGCGCCCACCACCTCGCAGAGCAGCTCGATCGCGAGGGAGGTGAGCCAGGCGTGGTTGTGACCGTGGGCGCCCTTGAAGTAGACGAGGGAGGCCGGCCGGTAGGGGAGGGTCTGCCCGTCGATGGTGATCGTGCTCCCGATCCGCGCCGCCTCGCCGAACTCGCGCGCGACGCGGCGGATCGTGGCGGCGGGGATCGTCGTGATCTCGGCGGCGCGCTCCGGCGTCCACGCCCGCACCTGCCCTCGCAGCAGCTCGAACGCCGGCCGGCACGCCTCGCCGCCGACCCGGTAGCTCCCCTCGAGAGCAGGCTCGCGGAGCGTCGAGTCGTCGAAGCACCTCGCGCGCCCGTCGTGGGCGTCCCAGACGAGGGGCTTGCCGCTCTGGCGTTCGCGCAGATAGCGGCCGTCGTCGCCGATCAGGTAGGGCCCGTTCGTGTGCTCGGCCAGGTAGGCGTCGTCCCGGATCCCCAGCTCGTTGAGCAGCACGTTGAGCATGGCGAGCGCCAGCGCCCCGTCGGTGCCGGGGCGGATCGGCAGCCACTCGTCGGCCTTCTCGGCGCTCGCGTTGAGCATTGGGTCTACGACGACGAGCTTCATCCCGCGCGCCCGCGCGTCGGCCATCCGCTGCGCCATCGTGGTGAGCGCGTAGTAGGCGGCCGTTCCGCAGTGGGAGCCGAAGACCAGGAGATAGTTCGTGCGCTCGAGATCGGGGTTGGTCGTGAGCGCGGCGTGGAGCGTCGCCGCCAGCAGGTGCTCGGCGTTCCCGCAGTGGTTGCCGTTCGAGATGAAGCTGTTCGAGGAGCCGAAGGCCGGCATGAAGGTCCCCATGCCGAACGTGAGCGGCGTCAGCGACGGGACGCCGCCGCACATCGCGAGCTTCCGCGGGTCCTCGGCCCGCACGCGGCGGAGCTTCTCGGTGACGATCTCGAGCGCCTCGTCCCATGTGATCTCGACCCAGCCGGGATCCTCGTGGATGCCCTTCACGGGGTTCGTGCGCTTGAGGGGGACGTTGACCCGGTGCGGGTCGTAGAGGAGCATGATGCCGGCGAGGCCCTTGGCGCAGAGCCGCCCCTGCCCGAGCGGGCTCTCGGGGTTGCCCTCGATCTTCACGACCACGCCGTCCCGGCGGTGGACGCGGATGCCGCACTGGTTGTAGCAGAGGCTGCACGCGCTCGGGATCCACACGTCGTCGGCCGGCGCGCGGGTCGCCGTGTCCGGTCCTCCCGCCAGAGACACGCTCTCCTCCGCCATGGGGATCTCTCGGGCGATTATGCCAGCCGAACGCGCTACGCCAATGGTCAGTACGCCTCATTTTCATGGTGAGATTGGAGCAGAGCAATCAGCAAGGAGCTCTAGATGCCGAGCAACGTGGCGGCGGGCGCGGGTTGGGCGAGGGCGGCGGTTCACGGTGGAGTACAAACGGAAGATCATCCGGGACGCCGACGCCTGCAAGACGTCGTGCGGGGTCGGGGCGTTATTGCGGCGGGAGGGGTTGTACTCCTCCCATCTGACGAGATGGCGCGCAGCGCGGGAGCGGGGGGAGCTTGCCGGGGCGCCGACGAAGCGCGGCCCCGTGCGGCCGGCGGCGCTCACTTTCATGGCGTGAGTGTAACGCGGTCGTCCGCACTGGATCGGCCTGTCTAGAGCGTCGAGGGACCGAACCCCCGGGCGCGGGCCGACCGGTCCCCCTTCGGCTACGATGACGCCGTCATGGAACCAGCCGACTAGGCCGCCCGTCCCGTCCCCCGGCGTCTCGCGCCCGGCGCCCAGACCGCCTGCTACCTGCCCTGGCTCAAGGTTTCGGTCGCCCTCCGGTACGTGCTCAGCGTCCCGTGGACACCCGAGGCATGGCGCGAGGTTCGGCAAGCACATCCCCTGGCTCCCCGGCCGAGCTGGACCGCGTTCGCAAGGCCGGGTGGTTCAACTGAGCAGGAGGCCCCCAGTGATAGACCGTCGCGGCGACGCGGATCAGTGTTGGACGAAGGTGCCCTGCAGGAACAGCGTGCGGGTCGTGCTCGAATCGACGACGCTGGCGGTGGCGACGTCGCCGGCCTCGACGTTCGGCACGCCGGGCTGGACGTCCGGTGTCCCGAGATTCACATCGCACTGTCCCTTGGACTGCGTTAGCACCGGCGTCCCGTTCTTCGACTTGAGCTGGATCTTGACCTGGAACTCGGCCCCCGCTTCATCGTCATTGCCGTTGTTGTCGTTGTTGGTGCTCCTGGTGCTCTCGAGGTTGTCGTCGCTGTTGTCGTCGAGCGCGAGGAAGCACTCGGCGTAGTCCACGCCGCCCCGACTCAGGACGAGCCGGATGTCGGCGGTCGTTGCGTCGGTGATGCCCAGGCCCGCACTGGGCACCGGGATCTCGATGTCGGCCGAGAACACGTCGCTCTTTACCGTTCCACTCTTGGTCTGCGTCTTGCGCTTGGCTTTGCCTTCGGCGTTCGGCTCGGGGTTGCCGCAGCAGGGCACCAGATTCGCTCGGACGTCACTTGTTGTCGAAGACCCCTTGTCGGCCATGCTCGCGGATGGAACGGTGAGGATGCATACCATCGGAAACAGCGCTGCGATCACCATCATCGGATACCGGATCATGATCACCTCTCCTGGTTGTAGGTTAACCGCTTCGGTCCGCCGCACCATACGCGATCTCATGCGAGCAAGGGGCGTGCCTGGCTGCACAGGCTGGTACCGGCAAGCCCTACGAGTGAGGGGGCGAGTCGGTGTTCTAATGAAAACACTGCTTTGGACGGTGGTTGCCCGAAGTCCGGCCCGCTGGCCAGGCCCGGGGCGCGGAGTCGGCCGGTAAATTCTACAGGGTATTTGCCCACCGAGGGGGACTTGCCCGCGCGAAACCTCTTAACCTCTTCATAAACATTCGGGTGCTCAGCGACAATTACATCTGCGGATTGATGCAGTTCAGCGCAGTCTTGGGCGGATCATTCCGGGGTTGCCGGGCGCTTCCGCCATGACCTTCGGCGAACGGCGGTCCGCAATCTTGCCAATGCTGGTGTGCCGGAAAGAGTCGCCATGACAATCACCGGGCATCGGACACGGTCCGTGTTCCATCGATACCATATTGTGAGTCCCGCTGACTTGCAGGAAGCTACGCGCGGGCTCGCGGGCACAATTTGGACACAATCGACATCGGCAGTAGTTGACACTCCTTACGTAACGCCGTAATTTGTCGAACATGGGCGGATAGCTCAGCTGGAAGAGCACGGCCGTTACAAGCCTGGCCGGCGAATGAAGGCCCCTCGGTAAGTTGCGAACTTACCGAGGGGTTTTTGTTTTCGATGTTGGGTGGCGCGGGGTGGATTTGGGCCGAATTTGGGTCCCCGCGGGCATAGTTTTGGGCATAGTCGAGATCGCTCCGAAGACAGTCAGGCCGACCGATGCATCTGCCGAGGGCGAGGGTGCAGCACGAGCTTCACGCGGATCCCGAGGCGAGCCAGCATGTCGATGAGCGTGTCGATGCTGAAGAGATCAATGCGCCCGCGCATCAGGTCGCTCACGCGCGGCTGCGTGACGCCCAGAAGCTCCGCCGCCTCGGCCTGCTTCAATCCGCGCGCCGTGATCACCTGCTGCAGATTGACCATCAGCTCGGCCCGCAGCTTGAGGTACTCGGCCTCGTCGCCTGAGAAGCCAAGATCGCGGAAGACGTTCCCGCTCGATCGGGTCAGCTTCACCTTCGCCATGGTCCTCACCTTGGCGCGCATGTCTCAATATACAAAAACTTGGATGTCAGGGTCCATGTCCTGCTGGCGCTCGCTCGGAACGGCCGGCCCCGGCCCTTGCCCCTCACGCAGGAGCGTGCTCTCATGGCGGCGGGCGGTTTGCACCCACGCCCGACGCCGCGTCACACCCACACCCCGGCAGGACGGCCACCATGGACGGACCCGCCTCCGCCGGGCCGAGACTGGAGGCATCCGATGGCGACCTACATGAGCTTCGTCAAGTGGACCGACCAGGGGATCAAGAACGCGAAGGACGCGCCGAAGCGGCTTGACGCCTTCGAGGCGGCGGTGAAGGTCGCCGGCGGCAAGCTGAAGGACGCGTACCTCGTCACGGGGGAGTACGACCTCATCGTCATCACGGAAGCCCCCAACGACGAGGTCGTGGCCCGGCTCTCGCTGGCGACAGCGATGCAAGGCAATGTCCGCACGGTCACGTCCCGGGCCTTCACCCGGGAGGAGATGACCAAGATCATCGCCGGCCTCCCGTAACCGCACCACGGCGGCGCGCTCGCCGGCTGCCGGACCTTGCCGGACGCCAGGGCAGCGAGCGCCGGTCACACGGCGCCCGTTGCCTTGCGGTACGCGATGCCGATCCGCCGACGGTGGCCGTCGATCTCGGCCGAATGGTTGGCGAGGAAGTGCTGGGTCGCGTCGAAGCCCGTGAAGGTCTGGCGCACGACGTCGACCCAGCGTTCGACGGCCCCGGGAACACCTGCTTCCTCAAGGCTCGATCGTTCCCTACGATGAACGACTCCCTAAATCAAAGCGTAGGGAAACCGTCCCCACGTGCTCCCGCCCACGGCGAAGCTCCGGCCGGCCCGGCGATCACGCAGGGCGCGTTCTACGGAAGACTCCCCAGTCACTAACAGTGTAGGAAGGTCTCAGAATACGAGACCGTATGGAACCGATGAGCAAGCATCGAGCTGTCACAGTCCGGAAAGGTCGTGGGAAGGGGTCCCTTCCAAGACCAATCTCCGGAGCGCTACTCCGAGGACATCGATCTGGTCCAGACCGAGGCGGGCCCGAGCGGGTCGTGATGAAGATCACCGGGCACAAGACGCGCAGCGTGTTCGATCGGTCGCACATCGTGAGCCCGGGGGACCTGCAGGAGGCGGCCCGTCGGATTCAGGGGCATAGTTTCGGGCATAGTCGCTATCGTTTTGACTGTCACGATTGACGGCGACCCGTCGCGTTGTTCTTGCTTGGCTACCGCGTGAGCCATCTCAGGCTGGGCGCGGCCGTTCATTTGAGTTAGACTAGCCTGGTAACTGACCTGACCCGAAGGAGGCGACGCAGCGTGAGGGAGCCGGGCATCGGTCGGTTTGTCGGCATCGGCATCTACTCCGTCCCGGAAGCCTCTCGGCTGACGGGCATTCCGCCCCGGAGCATCCGTCGATGGATGCTGGGCTACGACTCTACGTCGAGGGGCACCCGGAATCGGATGCCTCCGGTCGTCAGGGGCCAGGTGCCCTTGCTCGGCGGCGTTCCTGCGCTGAGTTTTCTAGATTTACAGGAAGTCCGGTGTCTGCATGCGTTCCGTTCCCACGGCGTCAGTTGGCGCACGCTAAGGCTCGCGTCTGAGCAAGCGAGAAAGATCGTGGAACGGTATCATCCATTCTCGAC
>JACORX010000191.1 GCA_016179165.1 Candidatus Rokuibacteriota bacterium
CCTGAGCTTCAAGCGGATACAGTTCACGCCGGACCTCCTGCCCAGCGACATCACGGGCAGCTTCCTCTTCAACCAGCGCGAGGCCCGCTTCGAGTTCCGCCAGGGGCCGATCTTCACCCACCTGCTCCTCGCCGACGAGATCATCCGGGCCACTCCGAAGACGCAGAGCGCGCTGCTGGAGGCGATGCAGGAGGCACAGGTCACCATCGAGGGGGAGCGCTTCCCGCTCGAGTCGCCGTTCCTGGTGATCGCCACGCAGAACCCAATCGAGCTGGAGGGCACCTATCCCTTGCCGGAGGCGCAGCTCGACCGCTTCCTCATGCGCCTCAGGGTGGGCTATCCGGAGCGCGAGGAAGAGGTGGAGATTCTGGCGCGGCGGCGGGAACGCCGGGACGACGTGATCACCCTGGCCCCGGTGACCTCGCGCACCGAGCTGCTGGCGATGCAGGCGAGCCTGGAGGACGTGCACGTGGCCGGCGTGACCGAGGGCTACATCGTGGACCTGGTCCGGGCCGCGCGCGACGACCGCCGCGTGGCCCTCGGCGCGTCGCCCCGCGGCGCGCTCGCGCTGCTCAAGCTCTCGCGCGCCCTCGCAGCCCTGCGGCGCCGTGATTTCGTGCTGCCGGACGACGTGAAGGCCATGGCCATTCCCGCATTGGCGCACCGGCTCATCCTGAGACCCGAGCTGTGGGCGTCGAGGGTTTCGGCGGCGCAGGTCGTCCAGAGCCTTCTGACGCAGGTGCCGGCCCCCAGCGCCGACGCGCGATGACCGCGCGGCCGACGCCGCTCTGCCTGTCGCTGCTCACGGTCGCCGCCTGGGCGCTCTCGCTCGCCGTCCTCAGCGCGCGCGCGGAGCTGTTCGTGGCCGCGCTGCCGCTCGTGCTGGTGCTGGCCGCACTGGCCCTGCGGCCGTCCATCCCGGACTATGCCCTGACCCACGAGGTCTCCACCGACTGGGTGTTCGAAGGCGACACGGTGACGGTCACGGTGGCGGTGGCGGGGCGCTCGGCCGTCCCCCTCATGGAGGTGATCGAGCCCCTTCCCTACGGCAGCGAGCTGGCGTCCGGGCGCAACCGCGCGGTGATGGCGCTGCGGCCGGGCCAGACGGCCAGCTTCCGCTACGAGGTGCGCTGGACCGGCCGGGGCATGCACGATCTTGGGGCGGTCGTCGTCCGGGGCCGCGACCGCTGGGGCATCCGTGCCTGGGAGCGGCGCCACGTCGACCGGACGAGTGTGCGTGTGTATCCGCGAATCGCTCCCCTGCGCAGCCTGCCGCGTCCCTTCCACACGCAGGCGTCGGTCGGCGACTACACGTCGCCCGCCCTCGGCGAGGGGATCGAGCCGGGCAACATCCGTCAGTTCACGCCCGGCGACCGGATCAGGCAGGTGAACTGGCGCGCCTCGCTCCGTCTGGGATCGCTCTACGTCACGCAGCGTCACCGCGAGCGCAACGCCGACGTGGTCCTGATGCTCGACACGCTGACCGAGGTGGGCGTGGCGCCAGAGACCACGCTCGATCTCGGCGTGAGGGCCGCCGCCTCGCTCGCCACCGCGTACCTCGCCCGCAAGGATCGCGTCGGCCTGATCCTCTACGGTGGGCTGATGGACTGGGTCAGGCCCGGGTCCGGCCGAACCCAGTACGAGCGCCTCGCTGGCACCCTGCTGCGGGCCGACGTCGTCTTCACCTACGTGGCGAAGGACCTTGCGGTCGTGCCGCCGCGGGTGCTGTCCCCGCACGCCCTCGTGATCGCGGTCACGCCGTTGCTGGACCAGCGCTTCACGACGGCCGCGCTCGACCTCGCCGCGCGCGGCTTCGACCTCATCGTCCTCGTCGTCTCTCCGGTCGACGTGACGCGGGGCATGCTGGCCGGTTCCGAGACCGACGACCTGGCCTGCCGTCTCTGGGCCCTCGAGCGCCGCGCCCGGCTGGACGGGCTGCGTCGCCATGGGCTCGCCGTCCTCGAGTGGAATCCCGCGGAGCCCCTCGAGCCGGCCCTTGCCGGGCTCGAGCGACGCCGGCCCAGGCTGGCCGCCGCGAGATGATCCGCCTTCCGGCCGCTGCGCTCGCCGCCGTCCTGTTCGTCGTGCCGGTCCTCACGGCGACGGTACCGGCCGTCGCGGTGCTCGCGTTGATCGGGCTGTTGCTGGGGGCCGTAGGCATCGCCACGCTCTGGCGGTGGCCCGTCACCTCTGCGGCCTGTGTCTTCCTGACCGACTACGCGGCGGCGCTGTGGCTGGCCGACGCGCCCGTGAGCGTCGCCGTCGCCGTCGGCTTCGGTCTCTCGCTCCTCCTCCTGCTCGAGTCCGTGGAGCTGGCTCGCTGCATGCGCCACGCGACGGTCGACGCCGGCGTCGCTCGATCCCTCGTCACTCGATGGTCTGGCTTCGGGGCCGCAACGCTGGTGGCAACGTTCTCTGCCATGGCCTTGGCGTTCGCCCTTGCCGCGCTGGTGCCCTATGCCGCCGCGCCGTTCGTGGCCGCAACGGGCGCGCTCGGCGCGGTGCTGGCCCTCGCCGCGACGGTGCTCCGTCCACGGCTCTGAGATCGATCACCCCGGCCTCGTAGCCGTCAGGATCCCGGAAGACGGAGGAATCGGGCGGCGGTGTAGCCCTCGATCAGGCGGCGGGCGTCCGGATCGAGCCCGGCGGAGGCGAGCGAGCCGACAGGATCCGCATCTCCCATGTCGAAGGGGTAGTCGCTCCCGATCATCACGCGGTCGGCAGCCAGCTTTTCCACGATGAAGCGCAGGTTGCGCGGGCTCAGTGCGAGCGAGTCCACGTAGATCCGGCGCGCGTATCCCCGCGGCTCCTTGGGAATGGCCGCCGGCCCTTCCGGCCGCACGTGCCAGCCATGGTTGAGGCGGGCGAGCGTGAACGGGAACGCGCCGCCCCCGTGGGCGAAGGCGATCCGGAGATCGGGCAGCCGCTCGAGCACCCCGCCGAAGATCAACTTGGAGATGGCGAGCGCCGGCGGCGAGGCCCAGAGCTGCGCGTGGCCCCCGGGCACCGCGCTCGTCGCCGGCGCGCCGCCCGTCGTCGGCAGATGGTGCATCTTGAGGCCGGCCGACTGGAGGGACATCTCGAGCGGCAGGTGGGAGGCGCCGTATGGACCGGACGACGCGAAGGCCAGCTCACCGGGGCGCTTCCTGGCGTCCTCCACGAGCTCCTTCAAGGTTCTCCAGGGTCCGTTCGCCACGAGGATCGGCGAATCGGCGTTGAGCCGGGCGATCCCGCCGGGCGGGAACGGGTTGACGATGGTGATGGGCCGGCTCGGGTACGACTCCTGGGCCGCGGCCCCCGAAGCCAGCGTGCCGAGAGCGAGGACGACGATGGCCGCGATCCGCATGATGTCTCTCCCCCTGTGGAGTTCACCGCGCGATACTGCTCCGGCGGCGGGGAGCCGTCAAGGCGCCCTCTTGGTCATGCGTCCTCTTGGTCAAGCGCTCCGGAACCGAGTGGCCTTCACGAACAGGATCGCCAGCAACGGCACGACGAAACCGAGCACCGTCGTCAGGACGAGCAGGTCTCCGAGCTGGCCGTAGTCGGCGGCGGCCTTGACCGCGCCGGTCGCGGCGTCCTTCACCTCGCGCCGTACGACGAAGAACTGGTTCAGATACTTCGTGCCGAGCTGCGCGGCCGACAGGGCGAGATTGGTGAACGATGCCATCACCGCGAAATAGGTCGCCTTGAGCCTGTCGGGCGCGCTGTTGGCGATCCAGGCGAGCATCGGCACCATGGCGATCTGCCCGAGCGGCGACTCGAGCGCGGTGTCGACGAGCGCGATGAAGCGCGCATCCACGACCCCGCCGGTGTGGGCTGCGGTCCACTCGTGCAGGCCATAGTACATGCCCACGATCGGCAGGCCAAGAATCGTCCCCACGATGGTGAGAAAGCCCACGATGTAGGCGATCGAGCGCTCCCCCATCAAGCGACGGAAGAGGAAGAGGCCGAGGAGCGTGAGCACGCTGCCGATCAGGGACAGCATCGCCAGGAACTGCTGATCGAACCTCAGGATGTCGATCATCCACCAGGTCGACCCCGCTCCCGGGCCGGGCAGCGCACGGAAGACGAAGATGACGAGCGCCGTGCCGACGAGCGTATGGCGCGCCGTGGGCTCGAGCTCGCGCACGAGCTTCCACATCAGGAACAGCACGATGGCCATCGACGCGAGGAACACGATCTCCTGCGCCGCCGGCACCTTGCCCAGCCCGACGCTCAGGCTGATCGTGGTGAATGCCAGCCCGCCGCCGAGGATCCACCAGTTGACCGGCGGGCGCGCCGAATGCTGGTCGAGCATCGCCTCGGTCTGCTCGGCGGAGAACCCGCGCGCGGTGAGCCGGCGGACGTCGCGCCGACGGATGATTCCCGCGAGCATCACGCCGATGACTGAGACGACGGGAATGGCGAGCGCGAGCTCGTAGACGCGGATATAGGTCGCGACCTTCTGCGCCTCGGGCATGGTGCCGGCGCCGGTGAAAAGCCATACGTTCGCCGCCGCCACGAGCACGCTGCCGCCGATGATCGCCACGCGGCCGAGCGTCTGCATCGTCGTGTGCATCAGCCGCCGCTCCCCCGGCGGAACGGGCTGACCGCCTTCGTTCACCCGCGGCACCGCCTCGACGGTCATCGCGTCGGCGACGACGTCCTGCAGGACATAGCCGATCGGCGCGAGCAGCGCCGACAACACGAACCACGCGTCGGCGTCCATCACCCGCTCCATCGCCGCGCGGTTTGCGAGCAGGCCGAGCATGATCAGGAGGCTCGCCGCGATCATGGAGGCGCCTAGAAAGACCAGCCCGCCTTTGCGCTTCCACACGAGGTCGACGAGATGCCCGAGCGGCACCTTGAGCGCCCACGGAAGCCCGGCCCAGAAGCCGAGCGCGGCAAGGAACTCCGCCGACAGGCCGAGATAGTCCTTGACGAAAAAGGTGCCGACGATCCCGGTGAGCCCGGAGACCCCTGCCGCCACATACACCATCAGCGGCGGGAGATACGACAAGCGCATCTCGCGGCCCAGGCCGAGGATGTTGCGGTCGATCCAGCCCCAGAGGGCCGCCAGCGGGGCGGGTAGTGACGTGGCGCGACCGTCGGGCATCAGCTCAGGCGGCCCCATACAGCGGGCATCCAGGACCCCCTGAAAGACCCCAGCGTCGTCGAGCCGCCGGCCCCACATGGCTGGGATCTTGACATGCCGGCGTCAGGCGCATGTCCACACCCCACAACGCTCCCCACGCGGCAGCCAGCCCGGATTGGCGCTCAGCGGCTGCGCGCATGAAGGATCCGCGCTAGACCACGCTGGCCATGCCGCCGTCGAAGTTGATGGCGGTGCCGGTGATGAAGGCGGCGCGCTCGGAGACCAGGAAGGCGACGAGGTCGGCGAACTCGGACGCTTCGCCGACGCGCCCGAGGGGCACGCGCTTGGCCACATCCTTGTAGAAGGCGTCGAGGTCGCCCTTGGCGCGCCGCTCCCACTGGGCGCTCTTGACCAGCCCGATGCAGATCGTGTTCACGAGGATCTTGTCGGGCGCGTACTCGTTGGCGAGCGACTTGGTC
>JACORX010000190.1 GCA_016179165.1 Candidatus Rokuibacteriota bacterium
ACGCCAACTATCTCACGCAGGGCAATCAGATCCTCTCAGGGATGCTCTATGCGCCCGGCGGTGGTGCGAATGGCATTTACAACGTCAAACACTTCGACCAGATGTTCCGCTCCTCGAGCCGGTATCTGGGCTACGTGACCCTCGCTCCGCCCCCGAAATGACCCAGCTCACCGAATCGCGAGCACCGACCAATCCTCGCCCGGCAGGTACACCCTAGCGCCTGGAAACCAGCCGAGCGAGCAGCGACGGCGCGACCCGGAGTAAGATCGCCACTAGGCTCAGCTTGAGGCGCCGGTAGTGAGCGTTCGCCAGGGCAAGATGTTCCGCTGCTCGTTCAAACTCGCCGGCACGGAGCATCTGCTTGGACAACGCCAGATTCTCCTCCGCCCGCGCGTTCGCTACGAGCGGCGGGATGAGTTCGCGCTCTCGTCCCGTCACGTCCGGCCTGTGCAGGATTTTCTCGTACACTGTGATCAGAGCGCGTGCCATGGCCGCCTTCTCAGTGGAGGCCGACCCGACTCGTCTTCGATATCGCACGAGCGGTTCCCTCGTCAGCCCGATCCGATAGCCAAGGCGCGCCATCCGGAGCCACATATCGAAATCTTCACAGCACCGCAGTCCCTCGTCGAACATCCCCACCGTGCCGATGAGGTCACGCTTGAACATGAGCGAGATGAACACCGTGCACTCGCGCGTAAGGAGCCGCTCGAATGTCACCGGTTCCCGCGGCGGATAAATATCCTGAAACAGCTTGCCAACCACGGGTGTCTCGCCGAATATCACGGCGTTGGGATAAATCACGTCGATAGATGGATCCGCCTCGAGCCGAGCCAGCAGCCTCTCGAGGAACTCTGGCATCCAGATGTCGTCTCCATCCAGCAGGGCGACGTAGCGGCCCCGGGCCAGCCGAAGGGCCGCATTTCGCGCCGCGCTTGTTCCGCGATTCTCTTGCCGGACGTAGCCGATTCGGTCCCGGAACGGCGCGATCGCGCTCTCCAAGTCATCCGTCGAGCCGTCGTTGACCACGATCACCTCGTAGTCCTTCCGTGTCTGCGCCATTACCGACGCGAGCGCCTCTCCGATGTACGGGGCCACGTTGTACGCGGGAACGATGATGCTGACCGTCGGGCCGGTTGCCGGTTGCGGACCAGGTGTCAAATCAACTCTCCTTGTGCGCGCCGGCTATCTTCGGACCCGCACCAGTCTCCCTCGTTCTCCATCCCCGGAACATGCACCGCCCATCTCAACACTCTTCCCGCCTCGAAACAAGCTGGCACTAGTGCCGATGCTCTCCGCCGAGCTGCCGCCGCTCCCGGCTGCGACCCCCGGAAAACCGTCGCGGTCTTCAGCGGCGCCGATCCCGAGCTCTTCCCGGCCGACCGGGCACGCGCCCGACACACGATCCGGCTCTCTCTCAACCGCGAGATCATCCTCTCCGTCGGTCATCCGGTCGATCGAAAAAGCTTTCATCCCATCACCGAAGCGATTCACCGCCTCAGGGCCAAGGGAATACATGACACCGACTACGTCATCGAATCGTTTTATGATGCGGTCCAGATGATAAAACAATTTCACATAGCTGGATTTAAAGACCTGGCGCTCGCCAAGTTCCACGAGCGCAGGATCTCGGATGCTAGTAAGTTCAAGCAACGGACTTCGAGCCGCTGACAATGGGAAAAGCTGTGACAAGGAGGGAAGAGCCTGGGCCCCGAGGCGCCATGACTGAGAACGGACGGTATACTATCTACCCTCCGCGCGCGGAGCGGATGGCGGCCGATCTGGCGCAGCGCACGGCCTTCGAGCGGCCGCTGTCCCCATCCGGGCACCGGGCCCTCTACCCGCGCCTGGCGGCCCTCGCACCCGACGCGGCGCGGCGCGATCAGGCCCTCCGACAGCTCGCACCGGCCGCGGGCCGAGCACCAGCGTGACGACTCACGGGCACATGGAAGAGATAGACCTCTCTTCCGCCGACGCCGCGCCGTCAGCCGGGTTCTGGTGCGCACTGCTGGGCAGCGCCTTGGCACTCCGACTGCTGATCGCGTACGTCGTGCTCGGCGACATGCCGCTGGTGTCGGACGCGGAGTCCTACTCCCTCGAAGCCGTCGCCCTCCTCGACCACTTCCCCGGTACCCAGGCGTACTTCTGGCCGCCCGGCATGCCCTATCTGCTGGCCAGCGTCTACGCGTTGCTCGGCAGCGAACTCTGGGTGTCGAGGCTCGTGGCCTGCACGCTCGGCACCGCGCAGGTCGCGCTCTCGACTGCGCTCGCGCGCGAGGCGCTCGGCGACCCGCGCGGTGTGCGCGCGGCGGGATGGCTGGCGGCCCTGTATCCGCCGGCCGTCCTGATGAGCGGACAGACCTACAGCCAGCACTTGGCCGGCGTCTCGCTCACCGCGCTCGCGGTGTGCGCGATCCGGCTGTGGCGGACTTCGCGCCCGGCGGCGGGCGGCGCCGCGGGGACCGCCTGGGGCATCGGATGCATCACGCGCCCGTCGATGCTGAGCGCCGGGCCCGCCCTCCTGATGTTGGGCGCGCTGGGGTGGCTGCGGGAGCGCCGGACCGGAGAACCGCCGAGCGCCTGGGGGCGCCGGCTCGGTGCCGCCATGCTGGGCCTCGGGCTAGCGGCCGCGATCGCGGTCCCCATCGTACGCCACAACGAGCGACACGGAGCGGGCGCGACGCTGTCGACCAACAACGAGGCCAACTTCTTCTATGGCAACAATCCCTACACGCCGCACTACAAGACCAGCCATTTCGGCCAGCGCGAGCCGAGCCAGCTCGATCCCGCCGTGCGCGACTACCTCGCGCGCTTCCGCAGCGCACCCGATCCGCGCGCTGCGATGAAAGCAGAGGCGCTCCGCTACATACGCGAGCACCCCGGCATCACCGCGTGGCGCACGGCCAACCGGATCCGCGCCTTCTGGGGTTTCGACTACTTGATGGCGCGCCACGTGCAGTTGAACTTGGAGCTCGGGACGGGGTGGCTTCTCGCGCTCACTGCAGTGGAGGCCGGCGGCTACGCGCTGGTGCTCTCCCTCGCGCTCGTCACGTTGCTGTGTGGCTGGGGCGAGCTGCGGCGCCCGGCAGCGCTGGCCGCGCTGGTGGCCGCGTTCGCCTACCAGGCGCCCTATGCGCTGGCGTTCTCGGGCGGCACGTATCACTTTCCAGTGATGGGGTTGCTGTTCCCCTTCGCGGGCCTGGCCGCCGCCCGCGATCTGCGCAACGAGCAGCCCTGGGTGCGCGCGCGCTCAAGTCGTTCCTTCTGGGTGACGCTCTCGACCTTCGTCGCAATCCAGTTCGAGTATGCCTACTACACGTTCGCGTGGATGTGAGCCGGAAACGGTGTGAACGAGATCCGGCGACGCCTCCGATCGGTGCTCGAGGTGGCGGCGCGGGGCAGCAAAAGGGCGCGCGAGCGTGTCGACTGTGAGAACGGCATCGAAGCGCTCGGGCTCGGTGCGAATCCGCTGCTCGAGCAGCTCGCCCCCCTCGGCCGGGGTACAGATCTGGCTTTCCTTCTTGTGGGCGTCGATGCCAATATGGTTCATGGCTGACCTCTCCTCTCTGCGGCGTTGACCGCGCGGATGCTCTTGTGGGGCAGGTTATGCCACCACGTCAAGCGAGAGGCCAGCCGCTTCATCCCATCTATCCTCGACAGCATGAGCCCAGCGGCTGGTCGAATCCGCGTGCTCTTCCTCATCCGGTCCTTGCATCTTGGCGGCGCCGAGCGCCAGTTGGCCGCCCTGGCCGCAGGCCTCGACAAGACGCGCTTCGATGTCATGGTCTGCCCAATGTACGCTGGCGGAGAGCTCGAAGCGGAACTCCGCGGGATCGCTGGGGTCACCGTCACGCCCCTGAACAAAAGCGGGCGCTGGGATTTGGTACGTTTCGGACGCCGCCTCCTCTCCACCGTCTTCTCCTTTCGGCCTCACATCATCCATGGCTATATGGGCGGCGCGAACGAACTCGCCCTCCTTGCTGGCCTGATGTCGAGAAGTAAGATCGTCTGGGGGATCCGGGTATCTGACCTGGATTTCACCCGATACCGGAAATCGATCGGCGCGGTGTTTCGCATTGGTCGGATGCTTTCCCGCATGCCGGATCTCATCATCACGAATTCCCATCGTGGCCGGGACGTGCATGTGCAGTCCGGGTACGCCTCGGTGCGGATGATAGTGATTCCGAATGGCGTCGATACCGGGCGATTTGCGCACACGCCTGCCGCAGGCGCAGCCTGGCGGGCGCGGCATTCTCTCCCGCCCGGCTCACTGATAATCGGATATCCCGCCCGGCTCGACCCGATGAAAGACCACGAGACGTTTCTGCAGGCCGCGGCCTCGTTCCGCGCCTTGCGGCCTCCCGTCGGCGACGATCTCTTCGTTTGCATGGGTGATGGCGACGCTGACTACCGGGAGGGTCTCCATCGGCTGGCCGATGGGCTGGGGCTCCGGGAGCGGGTCCGCTGGCTCCACGGTGAAGTCGATCCGCGCGGGTTCTATTCCGGCTGCGATATCGTCACAAGTGTCTCGGCGTTCGGTGAGGGATTCCAGAACATCCTGGTCGAGGCGATGGCCTGCGAACGGGTCTGTGTCGCGACGGACGCCGGGGACGCGCGGATGATCCTCGGCGATCTCGGAATCGTGGTCGCACCACGGGACCCAGGCGCGCTCGCTCGGGCCTGGAGTGGGTTGGCGGTCCTCGAAGCCGTGGAGCGGAGGACCCTCGGGGCGCGCGCCCGGGAGCGGGTCATACGAGAGTATTCGATCGCCCGATTGGTCGAGAGGTCGCAGCGGGCCTTCGACTGGATCGTGGCAGACCAGCGAGGCAGCCGACCCCCAGAATTTCACTGATGACAACTCAGCCCCACTCGCTAGAATGAGGACGGCCCATGCCCCGGATAGATCCGTATTACGAAACCGACAATCACGTATGGCCGGCTTTGAGGTGTCCACCGAGGGTTAGAGTGTCTTACGGCGAATAACTAGATAGAGCAGGTACCAAGTGAAGGAGGCCGCGAGGATCGGGATCGTGACAATGCTTAGATATGCAACCGATGCTGCAATGGCAGCTTCGTTGCTTATTCCGAATGGGGTCAGACCGGCAAGAAAACAGACCTGGATAGTGCCGAGATAGACAGGAGCTGTCGGTAACGATAGTCCAGCGATGGTCAGTGGCAATACAATCAAAGCAAGCCATGGAGAAACGTCCAAGCTAATCGATTCGATGCTGAGGTAAATGCAACCGGTTACAC
>JACORX010000010.1 GCA_016179165.1 Candidatus Rokuibacteriota bacterium
CACCATGCAGACCACGCGGCCGCCCGGCCGCAGCACGCGAATGGCCTCGCGCGCGACGCCCGCGTCGTCGGCGATGTGCTCGAGCACGTCGATGAGGAGGATGGCGTCGAAGCTCCCGTCGCGGAAGGGCAGGTGCTCACCACCGCCCACCACGAAGCCGCCGCGCGTGCACCGCCGCGCGCGGGTGGTCTTGACGCCCTCGAAGGCCGGGTCGTAGGAGACGACGCGGTTGTGCCGCTCCAGGAGCAGGCTCAGGTGGCCCATGCCGCAGCCGAGGTCGAGGACATCGAGGCCCTTGAGGGGCGCGCTGATCTTGCGAATGACACGGTCCATGAACAGCGCGGTCGGCCCGTACGTGCGCACCAGGTCGAGGTGGTGCTGGTACTCCTCGTAGTCGAACGTCTCGGGCGGCGTGGGTCCCGAAGAATTCCTGGCCATGGGGCGCGTTCCCTCTTGGTCCGGCGGGCGGTGTGTTTCGAGTCTCGCACACCAGGGAGCAGGGCCGCAAACCGGACGGCCCCTGGGGTTTTACCACGCGATCAGGCGCCGGATGGCTTGCCAGTAGACCCCGAAGACCGGGTTGACCAGGTACCGCAGCAGGAAGTTGTCGAGGGCCGGAAAGTTGATGGCGCCCGTGAGATGTCTGGCGACCTCCCGGTCCGGCACGCGGCGGAGCGATTGGATCCGGCGGCGTTTGCGCCGCAGGTAGGCCCAGGTCGTCGGCCGGAGGTAGAATCCGTACACCGACAGGCGCTTCCAAAACCAACCCGTCCACAGCGCATGCGCGAGCATCATGGTTTCGAACGCGCAGAAGGCCGGCGCGAGGAGGACGAGCGTTCGCCAGCGATAGTGCGTGAGGAGATTGATCAGCCGGTTTCGCTCGATGTAGAAGATCTTGTCGGGATTTCGCCCAAAGTCATAGTCGTGATGGACGACCGCGCGGGGCGCCACCAGCACCTCGTAGCCTGCGAGCCGGCACCGCCAGGAGAGATCGGTGTCCTCGTGATACATGAAGAAAGCCGGGTCGAACGATCCGACGTGGCGAAGCGCGGCCGCTCGACACATGAGACTCGCGCCGCTTGCGTAGCCGATCTCACGAACCTCGAGCGGGCGGTCCGGTCGGCCGTCTCCGCCTGACACACCGATCCCGAGAAAATGCAGATCGTTCCCCCACGAGTTGACGACGACTCCGCCGTGCTCGTCCCGCCGAAGGATCTTCGGCTGAATCACGCCGGCTCGCGGGTGCCCTTCGGCAACCTCCACCAACTCATGAAGCCAGGAGGGATCGGGGAGGGTGTCCTGCGTGAGGATGGCGACGTAGTCGACGCCCATGCCGAGCGCCTCCTTCATGCCGATGGCATTGCCCCCCGCGTAGCCCGTATTCTCGCCGGGGACGATCACGCGGACGTCGGGGGCGTGCGCAGCGAGCCACTCCGCCGACGAACGGCATGGGGTGTTGTCGATAACGAGAAGGGCACGGCGATCGGGGGGGTACTGAAGGCTGACGATGCTGTCGTACAAGCGCTCGAGGCGGTCCCTCGCGTCGTACGTCACGAGGATGATGGCGACGCGGGGCCGCGGGTCGCCTGCGGGGGATGACACTACCGGCGGCGGAGGCGCTCGAGCTCGCCGGCGAGCAGCGCGTGCTCTTGGGCGAGGGTCTTCACGTTGGTGCTCAGGCGGGAAATGATGACAGAGTAATGGATCGCGGTGGCCAGTAAGAAGAGCAGTGAGAAGAGAAGGAGCGTCGTAACCGGTGAGACGGCGCCGATGACGAGGGTGATGATGATCAAGAGCTGCTGCCATACGACGAGCACGATCATCGTGGCGCCCGTCAGGAGCCAGAGCCACGAGTACTCCTCGCGGAGCTTGCGCCGTCTCACGAGCTCGATGATGAGGAAGAAGAGGATGGCCGACGTGAGCACGGCGAAGAGCTGCTGGTGCGTGGTCATCCGCAATGGATCCATGTCAGTCCCCCTTTCGCTCGACCGCTTCGTGCCGGAGCGGCGTCAGCACGATCGAGAGGAGCATCTTGAAGACATAGTAGATGGGGCGGAGGCCGGAGTGCATGGAGCTCATCCGCGCGTTAGGGTACATCGTGACCGGAACCTCCTTGATCCTGAAGCCTGCGCGCTGGAGCATGACGATGACGTCCGCGTCCGGATAGTCGGCCGGATAGCGGTCGGCGGCGAAGAACGTCAGGAGGTCCCGGCTGAGCGCCTGGAAGCCGGACGTCACGTCCGAGAGCTTCACCCCGGTGAGGTTCGAGGCCAGGGAACGGAAGAGGCTCATGCCCAGACGGCGGAGCAGCGGCGGACGATAGCCGGTGCCACCGAGGAAGCGGGACCCGAGGGCGAGGTCGGCTTCCCGGCGCTCGATGACGTCGAGGAGGGCGGGGATGTCGGCCGGCTCGTGCTGGCCGTCGCCATCGATCTGGACGACGCAGTCATAGCCTTCGCGGAGGGCGAACTTGTAGCCGGTCTGGAGCGCCGCGCCATAGCCCGTGTTGAAGGGAAGGCGCAGCACGCAGGCGCCCGCCTGCCGGGCGACCGCGGTCGTCTCGTCCGTGGAGCCGTCATCGATGACGGCCACCGGGAGACCCGGGTGCGCAGCCTGGATCCGCTTGATGACATCCGCGAGGGATGACGCCTCGTTGAAGGCGGGGATGAGCGCGAGCGGCCGCATAGCGCGGACGGTGCTCATTTCCTGGCGGCAAAGATCATGTCTCCCGAGCGCGGCTTGTGCGGCAGGCGTTCCGCGTACGCAAAGCCCAGGGCTGGAAGGACGAGGACGGCACCGAGCCACCGGCGAAGCCTCCGCAGAAACGAGGCCGACCGGCCGGACGAGTGGGGCGTCGACACACCCGGCATGAGCGACAGCACAATGTCCCCGGCGTTGACGATCAACGGTCCCGGCGCGGCGCGGAAGTCGTGGCCCCCGGCTTCGGCCAGCAGGTGCCGCACGCCGTCGGTCGACGGGACCATGAGGTGTCGGGGCGCTTCGGTCATGGAGACGTCCTCGTACACGAGGCCGAGACGGCTGGATCCGCACATCAAGCAGGAGACTGTCGCCCGGAAGGAACCCGAGGCCATGTTGCGCGCCGACGTCCCGCGCTAGGCGGCAGGACCACCGGGCCGGCGGCGTCCGGAGACGGCCAGCGCCTCCTGGACGGCCGCGTGGAGCTCGGCCGGGCGCACCGGCTTGAAGAGCACGTTGATGACGCCCAGCTTCCTGCAGCGCTCCCGGTCCTCGGCCTGCAGTCCCCAGCCCGTGATGAAGACCACGGGCACCTGGGGGTCGCCGGCGTGCACGCGCTCCGCGACGTCCCAGCCTGTCATGCCCGTCATGCCGAGGTTCGTCATGACGAGGTCGAAGCCGCCCGGCACGAAGACGCGCACCGCTTCGGAGCCGCTCGACACAGGCAGCACGTGGTGGCCCGCCTCGGTCAGCATCTCGCCGAGGATGGTCATGACCGGCAGCTCGTTGTCCACGAGGAGGATGCGGGCGCTGCGGGTGCCCACGACGACCTCGGGGCCGGCCGGCGCCTGCGCGCTGTCGGCCGTGCCCACCGGCAGGACGATGGTGAATGTCGTCCCGCGTCCCGACGCGCTCTCGACGCGCATGTCGCCGCTGTGGCGCTCGATGATGGAGTAGGACACCGACAGCCCCAGCCCCGTGCCCACCTCGCCCTTGGTGGTGAAGAACGGGTCGAAGATGCGCTTGCGGACATGCTCGGGCATGCCGACGCCCGTGTCGGCGACTGTCAGCACCACGTGCTCGTCGCCCTCGGGGCGAGTGGAGATGCTGAGCGTGCCGCCGTCCGGCATGGCGTCGATGGCGTTGAGAATCAGGTTAGTGACCACCTCGTTGAGCTCGGACGGCCGGCCCATGACGTCGGGCAGGGGCGCCAAGCGCAGGTCGAGCCTGAGCGACACGCCGCCCTTGGCCACGCGCTCCTCCCACCGCGGCCGGGTGATGGCGACGGCGTCCTGGATGACCTGGTTGAGCTCGAGCGCGACGAAGGGCTCGTCGGGTCGGAGCCGCGCAAACTTCTGGATGCGCCGCACCGTTTCGGCGCCGCCCGTCGCCGCCGTCTCGATGACCGACAGCCCCCGGCGTATCACGTCGGCGTTTTCCATGTTCTTGGACATCAGCTGCGAGTAGCCGAGGATCGCCTGGAGCAGGTTGTTGAAGTCGTGCGCGATGCCGCCCGCCACCTGTCCGAGGGCGGTGAGCTTTTCGGACTGGTGCATCTGGGTCTCGAGCTCGCGCTGCGTCGTCATGTCGCGCACGATGGCGAGAAGCCCGTCGACCCTGCCGTCACGGCCGGGCACTCCGGACAGCGTCACGGCCAGGTTGAGCGTTCTGCCGTCGGGCTGATTGGCGCTGAGATCGAAGGAGGTGGCGGGCTGAGCGCCGGTGAGGGCCAGGCGCGCCGCCTGCTCGTAGCGCTCCGGGAACATCCCGCGCAGCGAGCGGCCGATGGCCTCCTCGGCCGTGGGGCCGAAGATCCGCTCGGCCGCCGGGTTCCAGCCTGTGATGTTGCCGCGGCGGTCGAGCGAGATGATGGCGTCGCCGGCCGAGCGGACCAGCCGCTCGAGCGAGCGCTTGGTCTCGGCGACCTCGCCGTAGAGTCGCGAATTGCGGATGGCGACCGCGAGGGAATCCGCGAGCATCTCGAGCAGCTCGTGCTCGCGCGGGTCGATCGGCCGCGCGCTCGAGCGGTTGGCCGCCAGGAGGAAGCCCACGATCACCCCGTTGTCCCGGATCGGGCAGACGATGGCGCCCTCTCGCCGCGTCCCGTCGGGGAGGGCCTCGCCCAGCAGCACCTGGGCCTCGTCGTAGCCGAGGGACTCCTTGAGCTGCGCGGTGATGCCCGCCGTCAGCTCGGCCAGGTCGAGCTGTCCCAGGA
>JACORX010000184.1 GCA_016179165.1 Candidatus Rokuibacteriota bacterium
CCGGATGACGAACGTCCGCACGGGCGAGCAGCTCGCGACGCTCGAGCAGTCCGGCGTGCACCTCGATCGGGTGGCGCGGCGCCCGGCTCCCCTACCCGACGCGCTCCGCTCGAAGGCGGTGGCCATGCTCGCCCCGACGACGGGGGCACCGCCAGCTCACTCGCCGAGCACCCACGCGGAGTCGAAGGCGATCTCGCGCAGGTAGTCGTAGCGGCCGGAGGCGCCGCCGTGGCCGGCGTCGAGGTTCATCTTGAAGAGCGTGGCGGGGGCGCCGGCGTTGAGCGCGCGCTTCTTGGCCTCGTTCTTGGCGGGCTCCCTGTACATGTCCTGGCTGTCGTGCAGTGTCGTATTGTCGAGGATGGCCGGGTAGCCGCGATCGGCCTGGTTGGTGTACGGGCAGTAGCTCTTCATGTACTCGTACCGCTCACGGATCTTGGGATTGCCCCACTCCTCGAACTCGCCCACCGTGAGCGGGAGCGATTCGTCCAGCATGGTGTTGATCACGTCCACGAAGGGCACGCGCATCACGGCGGCGCGGCAGAGATCGGGGCGCAGGTTGAGCACGGCGCCGATCAGGAGGCCGCCGGCGCTGCCGCCCTCGATCGTGAGGCGCCCGGTGGTGGTGTAGCCCTCCTTCTTCAGGTGCTCGGCACATGCGATGAAGTCGGTGAAGGTGTTGCGCTTCTGCATCATGCGGCCGGCGTCGTGCCAGCGCTTGCCCAGCTCGCCGCCGCCGCGGATGTGGGCGATGGCGATGGTGTAGCCGCGGTCCAGCAGGCTCAGGCGGTTGGAGGAGAACATGATCGGGTACGGCGCGCCGTAGGCGCCGTAGCCCGTCAGCAGCATGGGCGCC
This sequence comes from Candidatus Rokuibacteriota bacterium, assembly GCA_016179165.1. Taxonomy (GTDB): domain Bacteria; phylum Methylomirabilota; class Methylomirabilia; order Rokubacteriales; family CSP1-6; genus AR37. The sequence continues at coordinate 854 of JACORX010000184.1, forward strand.
GTGCCGTCGCGCGGGGTCTCCGTGCGACAGACGAGGGAGATGGGCACTCGCGTGCCGTCGTCGGCCGTGGCCCAGAACCGCTCCGAGCGATAGCGCGCGGGGTTGTAGCCGCCCAGAACTTCTGTCTGCTTGAGGAGAGTCCGCTCGCGGGTGTGCACGTCGTAGTCGAAGACGGAAGCCGGCGTGATCAGCGACTGGTAGCGGAAGCGGTACATCCGCGTGATGAACTCGCGGTTGTGGTCCGGGCTCACTTCATAGGTCGGCTCGGGGAACTCCACGTGGTGCTCGGCCCCACTGGCCAGTTGCGTGATGCGCAGGCGGATCAAGCCGCCCTCGCGCTCGTGGGTGACGTAGTGGTCGGCGAAAACCTCGACGTCTTCCAGCATCACCTCGTCGCGGTGCGGGACCAGCTCGGTGAAGCGCTCGGGGCGCGGGTCGTCCACGGGGGCTGAGACGAGGCGGAAGTTGCGCCGCCCGCCGCCGTTGGTGCGGATGTAGAAGCGGTCGCCGCCCCCGCCGTTCCCATGGTCCACCGCGTACTCGTGGTCCTTCTCGCGCGGCATGAGCATCTGCCACACGCCCGCCGGGTCGTTCGCCGGCAGATAGCGCCACTCGCTGGATGTGAAGGAGCCCGTGGCCAGGAAGAGATAGGCGCGGCTGCGCGAGCGCTCGACGCCGATGCGGAAGAGGGCGTCCGGCTCCTCGTGAATGAGCTCGCTCCCCATGATGCCGGGTCGATGGCACCACAGGCGGTAGGGACGCTTGGCCTCGTCCTCGGTGACGTAGTAGATGGTCGTATCGTCGGCGGCCCAGGCCACGGAGGACACTTTTTCGAAGGTACGCGGCAGGACCCGGCCCGTGCGCAGGTCCTTGACGTAGAGCGTGTACTCGCGAAAACCGGTGATATCGGTCGTGTAGGCGAGGAGATTGCCGTCGTCGCTGACGGCCGAGGCGCCGAGGGAGAAGAAGGGATGCCCCACGGCCAGCGCGTTCAAATCGAGCGTGATCTCCTCGGGCGCGTCGAGGCTACCCGCCTTGCGGCAGTAGATCGGGTACTGCTTGCTCTTCTCGGTGCGCGAGTAGTAGAAGTGCCCGCCGCGCCGGTAGGGCACGGAGGAGTCGTCTTCCTTGATGCGCGCCAGCATCTCCTCGTAGAGCGCCTCCTGGAAGGCCGTCGCCGGCTTCGTCACCTCGTCGGTATAGTCATTCTCGGCGCGGAGATAGGCCAGGACGTCGGAATTGTCCTTCTCGCGCAGCCAGGAGTAGTCGTCCTGACGGATCTCGCCGTGCAGCGTGTCCACCTGTGGGGTCTTCGTCGCGACGGGCGGCGTCGGCATGGAGTCGTAACTTTACGCGCGCTCGGCCGCTTGTCAAGGCGCCGCGCCGTGGTATACCCGTGCCACCATGCCCGAGCTGCCGGATATCACCGTCTACGTCGAGGCGCTCCAGGCGCGCATCGCGGGGGCGCGGCTCGAGCGCGTGAGGGTGGCCAGCCCCTTCGTCCTCCGTTCCGTCGATCCGCCGATCTCGGAGGCCCACGAGCGCGCGGTCACGGGCCTTCGCCGCCTCGGCAAACGCATCGTCATCGCGCTCGACGGCGACCTGTACTTCTCGATCCACCTGATGATCGCCGGGCGGCTCCACTGGAAGGCCGCGGGCGCGAAGGTGCCGGGCAAGGTCGGCCTCGGGGCCTTCGACTTCTCGACGGGCACGCTGACGCTCACCGAAGCGGGCACGAAGAAGCGCGCGGCGATCCACCTGCTCATGGGCGAAGACGCCCTCGCCGCCCTCGATGCGGGCGGCGTCGAGCCCCTGGCCTGCACCGCGGAGGAATTCAGCGCGGCGATCACGCGCGAGAACCACACGCTCAAGCGCGCGCTCACCGACCCGCATATTCTGTCCGGTATCGGCAACGCGTACTCGGACGAGATCCTGCATCGGGCGCGGCTCTCGCCCGTGAGGCAGACGCGGGCGCTGAGCGACGGCGAGCACACGCGGCTCTACGAGGCGACGCGGGCCACGCTCTACGACTGGATCGTGCGCCTTCGCAGCGAGGCGGGAGCCGAGTTTCCCGAGGGCGTCACGGCCTTCAGGCCGGAGATGGCCGTCCACGGCCGCTACGGCAAGCCCTGCCCCGACTGCGGCGCGCCCGTCCAGCGCATCCGCCACACGGACAACGAGACGAACTACTGCGCGAAGTGCCAGACGGGCGGCAAGCTGCTCGCCGACCGCGCGCTCTCGCGACTGCTCCGCGCGGACTGGCCGCGCACGCTCGAAGAGATGGAGGAGCGCCTGGGGCTTGCGCCGCAGAGTAAGATGGGCAGGCCCACACGGAGGGGGCATCCATGATCACAGCGGCAGAGTTCATCCAGGGCGGTCTCACACAGCTCCACGGCAACCTCGACAAGCAGCTCGACGACATCACCCCCGAGCAGCTCCACGCCGTCCCCGGCGGGAATCCCAAGGCCAACACCATCGCGTGGGGGCTCTGGCACTACGCGCGCACGGAGGACAACGTGGTCCAGTACATCCTCCAGAACAAGAAGTTGCCGATCTGGGTCGAGCAAGGCTACGCCGCGAAGACGGGCCTGCCGGAGACGGCGCAGGGCACGGGCATGCCGACGGCCGAGGCGCAGGCGCTCCGCATCAAGGACCTCGGGGCTTTCAAGGATTACATGGGCAAGGTTTGGGCCGCGACCGCCGCGCTGATCGCCGCGAACGACCAGGCGCTCCTCGACCGCATGGTGACGATCAGGCCGCTCGGCGAGATGCACGCCATGCGCGCGCTGGGCCAGGTCTGCCTCACCCACGGCATGATCCACTTCGGCGAGATCGAGCTGGCGCGCACCCTCGTCGGCGCGGGTGCCGTCACTGCCGTCTAGCGGGGCTCCAGCCACTCACCACGCGCTGCATCAACGCGGGTGATCACTCCGTGTATCTAGTTCGCGGCATTCTCGGTACATGGAGGCTGCGCGGCAATTGGAAGTCTGGCAGATGACCGCCGGAGGCGAGACAAAGCCCTATCTACAAGATGGAGGCCACCCGCAGGGCGGCGGCGGCCCAGGGGGCGTCGGCAATGAAGTGGTGCATCGACTGGGGCCGGGAGCGGATGTGCCGGGGGTCCACGCGGGCGGCCAGGGGCTCGATGCTCTTCCGCTCCCCCGGCAGGCACAGCCCGGTGACGTACGCGCGCAGCGGCTCATGACGATCGCGATAGCCGAGGGCGGTGGCGAGGTGGTCCACATAGGTGGCGAAGCGGTGGGCGCGTGCCGGCTCGGAGGTAGGCACACGTCTCGAGACTGCCGGCGTACCCCACGATTTCCCCAACTTTCTATAGTGATACTAGGCTGGGGGCCTGGCCACGTCAGCCGAGTCAAAAACTTTCGGCGGAGCCGGGTGTGACTCTGCTACATTGGGTAAAATGGTGCATGGTGGTCCCCCTGTCGACTACCTTCGAGGCTATCGCGGATTGAATACTGCCCTGCGTCCACACGTCTGAGGAGCGAGTCATGCTCATTCGCGGCAGGCACAGCGCGAACGAGCGCCGAGCAAGGGGCTCGGGCGTCCTGGAAACACCTCACAAAGGAGGCAACCGCATCATGACAAGAACGCGTAAATCGTTGGTCTCCGTTGCAGGAGTGGTGAGCACCTTCCTGGTGCTCAGCGGTCTCGGCCTGGCTGGCTCTGCGCTGGCGCAGCAGCCGACGAAGCAGCAGCCCACGCAGACCGAGATCAAGACGAAGGGCAAGGCGGGTGCGGCGAAAACCCAAATCAAGTGGGCGTCCCTGTCTCCCGACCAGCAGGAGCAAGTGAAGACGACCTGGAAGGCGGATGCCGCGAAGGCCCAGGCGAAGTGGGACGGGATGACTGCGGACCAGCAGCAGCAGTACATCACGAAGGCAAAGGCCGGAAGCAAGAAGACCGCGGAGGTGTGGGCGTCACTGCCCCAGTAGTGAAACGGAGCGACTAGCTCTGGCGAGACCGGGAGTGGCTCCCGGGCAGGGGGTCGGCTCCCGGTCTCGCCCGTAGAGCGCGGCGCTCTCTGTCCTTCGCCGACCCCCGCAGCTCGGGTAGAGCCCCCGCCCCTTGCACGGTACCATGCGTTCTCGCGCGCAGCGCTCGCAGCGCTCCCGGGCAACGCCGTGGGCCAGAACCCCGCAGATCAGGACCTCGCGAAACTCACACGTGATGCACTCGGGCAGGCCGGCCCCGTCGGCCCGATCGGCGGCGGCGCGCAGAAAGTCATCCACGTGATCCCGGATGACCCCGTGTCGCGCACTCGCCTCCGCGTGGCGCTACTGGTAGCTTTGCCGGGCACAGCCCATGCCCCTGCGTAGCGCGGGGGGAGGAGCGCGCCAATGCCCAGAAAGCGAGACAGCACGGAGAGATCCTGACGACCCTCGCGGGGGGGAAGAGACAGGTTAGGAGGCCGGCGACGACTAGGCGCCACCGTCGCTGCTGGGCAGGATCACGAAACCGCGCTCGCGCAGGTTCGCGTCCAAGTCCTCGTCCCGGCGGCGGCCGCTCTGCCGGCGCTCGCCCGACGCGGCGACCGCGCGCTGGCGGCGTTCGGCCATCCGGCGGTCCATGACGACGCGGATCCGCTCCTCGTGGTCGAACTCGCGCTGGAGGTAGTCGCAGAGCTGCGGATTGTATCGCGCGACGAGGAAAGTTTCTCCGAGCTGCATCATCTCCTCGCTGCATTTCTTGACCCAGTGAGGAGCATCCATGCCGCGGAACAGCATGAAGGCGGTTACCACATACTCCTCGGCCCGCGCGCGGTCGCCGGCGAGCCGCATCACCCGGCCGAGCCCCAGCTTGGCGTGGGCGACGACCGGCTGCATGAGCAATTCCTCGGCGATCGCGAGCGACTCCCGGTAGTGCTGGTCGGCCTCGGCGAGCGCCGGCGCTCCCCGGCGGGATGCCAGGTCGCCGAGCAAGCGCCACGCCCAGGCCTGGTGCCCGCGCTACTTGTGCGAGCCGGCGAGATCGAGGGCGTGCCGCGCCATCTCGCGGGCGCGCTCGTCCTCGCCCGCGACCATGAGCCCCTCGGCCCAGTGGAGCGTCCACAGCGCGAGGTACGCGTTGACGCCGAGAACTTCGCTCAGGTGCACGCCGTCCCGGAGCAGCGGCATCGCTTCGTCGAGCCTGCCGGAGAGCGCCAGCGTCAACCCGAGCAGCGAGGACGGGAGGGGCCGCCAGACGTCGAGGTGCTTCTCGCGGCAGGCGTCGAGGCTCGACTGCAAGAGCCCGAGCGCCCGATCGAGGTGGCCGCGTCGCAGCCACACCAGCCCGGCCAGGGTACGCGCGATGGTCTGGCCGTACACGTGGCCGGCCCCGTCCGCCACGCGCAGCGCCTGGTCCACGCAAGCATCCGCGCCGTGGAAGTCGCCGAGCTCCGCCAGCGTGAAGGCCAGCCACCCGCTCGACGTGACGAAGGAGATGGCCGACTGGTCGGCCGCGGTCCCGCGCGCCGGGGCGAGCGCTTCCACGTTCTGCCGCAGAATGAGCTCGGCGCGTCGGTACTGCCCCTGCGCGTGGCACGACAGCCCGAGGTAGCCCCGGGCGAGGGCCTGCAGCGCGAGATCCTGAGTCGCGTCAGCGATGCGCAGGCAGCGCTCGCCGTAGTCGATGGCGAGGTCCGGCTGACCGTTCAGGTAGTGATAGTTGACGAGGTAGCTGTACACGCGCGCCAGGCGCGACTCGTCGCCCAGCTCGGCGCCGAATTCCTCGGCTTCCTTCGAGAGCTGGAGGACCTCGCGCAGGCGCCCAAGCTCACCGTCGCGCCCGACGAAGGGCGTGAGCCCTCGCACGGCCGCCGCCTGCAGCCGCGAGCGGACCACCCCAGCGCGGACGATCTCGAAGACCTCCACCGTGTCGGCGAGTCCCTTCACCGGCACCGGGCCCAGCGGCCGAACTTCGACATATCCCTCGGCCAGGCGCAGTGTATTTTTGGTCATCAGCGCCGTTCCCGGCCGGGCCAACTGCTCCATCCGCGCGGCGAGGTGCGTCGTCTGGCCGATCGCGGAGTAGTCCATGTGCAGGTCGCTGTCGATCGCGCGGACCACCACCTCGCCCGAGTTGAGCCCGACGCGGATCTGGACGTCGATGCCCTGGCTCCGGCGCAGCTCGTCCGCGTACCGGCCGACCGTTTCCTGCATGCGGAGCGCGGCGTGGCAGGCGCGCACTGCGTGGTCCTCGTGGGCGACCGGCGCGCCGAAGAGCGCCATGATCCCATCGCCCATGACCTGGTTGACCGTGCCTTCGTAG
>JACORX010000185.1 GCA_016179165.1 Candidatus Rokuibacteriota bacterium
CACTTCGGCGGCCCGCATGTACGCGCTCCGGTCACCGTGCCTTTGAATGTACGCGAGGACGCGAAGCCGCTCCTCGTCGGTGGCCGGGTAGTAGTCGTCCCGCAAGAACCAGAGGCAGTGGCGACGGTACTCGTCGACCAGATGGTTGACCGTTTCAGCGATGGCGCTCGGCACGTCGTTCGTCCCACCTGAGATCCTAGCAGTAACCACGCATCCGCGGCAAGCGGTGCCGGCAGAGCGTACTGGAGCCCAGTAGAGCCGGTCCTGGTGCCGCTCGCGGTCCTCTTCGTTCCGGAGCAGCGCGGCCGTCCGTGCCGGATCGCCGGTGATCGCCGCGCGCAGAGCAGGCCGACGGACACGTCGAGCCAACTCGGGGTGACGGCGGACCAGATCGCGTAGCAGCTCGTAGCTTCGACATTCCTGCAGTCAGAACTGACAACGCGTCGCCGGGATCCTTGACGGCGCGCGCGCGACGTCGGCCTCGATCAACCGTCGGATCATCGGCCAGTCCTTTTGGGCCGCACTCTGGCAGTCACTTGCGAAGAATGAATCGCACCGCAGCTTCTAGGCCGGGCAACTTGTTCTCAACGACGTCCCACAGTATCTCGACGTCAATCCCGAAGTACTGGTGGATCAGGATGTCGCGGAGGCCGGCGATCTTCTGCCATTCAACGGTGGGCTCGCGCGATCGGACGTCGGCTGGGAGCTGCTTGACCGCCTCGCCGATCACCTCCAGGTTTCGAACGACGGCATCGAGGGTCCGCTCGTCGTCGGCGAAGGCCTCCCGCGAGAGGCCCCGCGTATAGCGGCGAATCCGCGCGATGGCTTCGAGGATGTCCTCCTGGTAGACGCTAGAGTCCCGGGGCATGCAGAGCTTCGCCCAGGATTGCATCCCGCAGCCGGGGTTTGATCGCCTCGGCCACGACCAGGTCGATGCGGCACCCGAGAAGAGTTTCCAGGTACGCTTTGAGATCCATGTAGCCGTCGAACGATTTTCGTTCGAATTCGACGACGAAATCGAGGTCGCTCTTATCATCGTCCGTACCGCGCGCGGCCGAGCCGAACAGCCCCAGTCGGCGCACGCCATAGTTTTGGATGGCGTGGGCATTTCGTTCCAGCAGCGTCAGGATCTCTGCCGGGCTTCGTCTCATTGCGTCCTCATCGAGGCATGGCCATCAGGCTGCGACCTCGACCTCCACGTCGACTTCCTGAGTCTCGATCGTCAAGGACAGACCCTCTGCCGCTCGGTCTTCCAGGCACTCTTGAATCTCTCGGGCGATGAGCTCTGGTGTCTCGACGACCGGAGCCAGGCCGTCCGCGCGGCGAACGTCACGGCACAGGAGGATTGCCTCACGAATGTTGGAGAGGGCCGCGACGAGATCATGTCCCTGCGATATGCAGCCGGGAACGGCAGGGCAGATGATTGAATAACCGCCGCCCAACTCGGGCTCGAGGATGACCGTGAACTTCATGACACAGATACGATACCACCCCAGGTGGGGGTCCGTCTCAGAGAGTTCCGGCAGAGCTCAAATAGCGCCTTCAGCGAAGCCCTTCGTTCGGGTTGATCAGATACTTCTCGCCCGTGGCTTGCTTGCCATAGACAGCGATCTCCTCGAGCCTCAGCGCCCCGGCGAGAGAGACTTCCTTCGTGTACGTGCTCGCGAACGTGGTCCTGATCTCGGCCGGGACCCTCTCTCGCAGCTTTTGGGCAGCCTCGAATCCGATCTTCTGCAGGAAGGGGGTGAGCAGCCAGCCGCCGATACCCCAGGCCATGCCAAAGGTACGGTTGAACTGGGTCGGCCCGCGGTCGAGGCCCCCGTAGATGTAGACCTGCTTGTGCGTGGTGGATCCATAGCGGCTGTATTCCTTCGCCGTCTTGGTCAAAGCAATCTCCATGGCGGTGAGTATCTGCCCCGCCAGTGTTCCGCCGCCGATGGCATCGAAGGCTACCGTGGCACCGGTGGCGACGAGCGCCTCGGTCAGGTCGTCCATGAAGGTGGGCGAGCTCGAGTTGCACACGTGGGTGGCGCCGATCTTCTTCAGGACGTCCACGTGCTCCTGCCTGCGCACGATGTTCACCAGGGCGACGCCGTCCTTGATGCAGATTTTGTTAAGCATCTGCCCGAGATTGGAGGCGGCCGCCGTGTGCACGAGCGCCTTGTGACTCTCCGAGCGCATGGTTGCGACCATGCCGAGCGCGGTGAGCGGATTGACGAAGCACGAGGCGCCCTCGGCCGGTGTGGTCCCCGGCTGCAAGACCAGGCATTGCGCGGCCTTGATGCAGCGGTACTGCGAGTACATGGCGCCACCGAGGATGGCGACGGTCTTGCCCATCAGCGCTTGCGCTGCCGGAGACGCACCCGCTTGGACGACCACCCCGGCCCCTTCGTTGCCGACGGGCAGGGACTGATCCAGACGCCCCGCCATCGCCTTCATCGCCGCTGGTGAGATGTTCGCCGTCACCACGGGGTTGTCAGGCGTGCCGGATGCCTTGGCCGTGCTCATGTCCGCCCCGGCGAAAAGCAGTCCTTGGTCGGAGGGGTTGATGGGAGAGGCGTCGATGCGGACGATCACCTCCTCCGGTCTTGGCTCAGGGGTGGCGACGCTGACGAGCGTTAGATCGAGGATGCCGTCCTTCTTCACCGTTGAACGAAGCTGAAGTCCCGTGCCCATGCCGGCGTGTGCCATTTGTCGTCTCCAATTTCGCAATGCGGTGAACATTATTTTTCCCGGTTCGAGGCTGTGACACGACACCCAGGGCCCCCGTGTCCGAAACAGGTGTAATGTTAGCCGACCCGCGCCATCACGTCCTCGGCGAACATCCTGAGGATCTCCTCGCGCTGCTGGAAGCCCTGCCCCGGCACCTGCGGGAAGATGGCGATCCGATCTATGCCCCGCACGCTCGCGACGCGTTCCACCTGTGCCCTGACCTCCTGGGTCGTGCCGGCCAAGGCCATGAGGTCCACGAGGCGGTCGGGCACGAGGGTGCGGTGGCGCGAGTCGGCCGTGGCGTGCTGGAAGGCGTCGTAGGATTCCCTGAGCCGCTGGATCGCCGCCTGATCTTCGGGCGGCAATTCCACGCGCAGCGCCCCGCGCTGCGCCTCGATCTGTGGAGCGCGCGGTCCGGAGATCACGGCGCGAGCGGCGAGACGATGATCATCTCGACGTTCCGATCGGCCGGTGTTCGGCTGCCGGCCGCAGGTGTCCGCTGTGGGTCATTGTAGGCGAGCTCGCGCGAGATGGCGGCGAGGTCGAGCGCGGCGAGGCCCCCGGGCGCCGGACTGGCGCTGTGGTCGACCATCGTGCCGAAGATCGAGAGCGTGCCGTCGGCCCAATCCTCAGATGACTTGGTCGCCGCGACCGCTTTCACGCCGAGCACCATGGCTTCGGCCGCGAGCGCGACGTTGCCCATGGACATCACGCGGCATTTCGCGCACCCACCACGATGACGTCGTTGTCCGTCACAGCCGGAAGCATACACGAAGGGCCGCTGCACCGCCGATTCGACCAGGTATGCGACGCGCAAAGCTCTGGTCGCTCTGAGTATCTGCTCCGAGGGCGGACCCTCGGGCGAGGCCGGCGTTGGGCACTTCCGCGCCTGCGTCCTTGACAGAGGCCGGGCCGGGGTCGTAGCGTGGCCGCAGGCCCGAATCCGAGGAGGACGTGCATGCGCGAGGCTCCGCTGTCCGCCGAGCAGATCGACGTCGAGGACGTGTACCAGGCCATCGAGCTCTCCTACGAGCGTGGCTGGACGGACGGCCTGCCCGTGGTCCCGCCCACCGAGAAGCGCGTGCGCGCCTTCCTGGATGCCGCCGGCCTCGCCCCCGTGGTGGACGCGATCTCGACGGACGAGTTCTTTCGCGGGACCTACCTGCTCTTCGTCTCGCCCCAGCACGCGGCGGTGTTCATCCAGCACGGCTGGACCAAGCGGCACGTCCGGGACTACCTCTGGGCGTGCTGCCGGCGCTCGGTGGCCGATCGCAAGCGGCGCGGGACCTGGGGCGTGATGGCCGACAAGCCCGAGGGCCTCGCCGACTTCAGCCGCGAGGTCCAGCCCGGCGACGAGGAGCGGATCGTCTCCCTGTTCGAGCCGAACGAGTACGACCGTTTCATGCAGGCGCCCGGGACGCTCGAGCGGAGCACGGACATCTACGTGATCGTCGGGGGCGGCAACGCCGGCATCGGATGGCCTACATCGTCCCCTACGGGGTGTCCTCGGACGCCGTCACCCGCGCGGTGCGCGCGACGGCCACGGCCGCATGATCGAGACC
>JACORX010000173.1 GCA_016179165.1 Candidatus Rokuibacteriota bacterium
ACGCCGAGTCGGGCAAGGTACCTGAAGCAGCTCCTCACCGTGGCGAGCTTGCGCGCGATCGAGCTCTTGGCGAGCTTCCTGTCGTGCAGCCACGCGAGCCACGCCCGGATGGCCCTCGCGTCGGCGTCAGCAGGGTCACCGATGCCCTCGCGGGAGAGAAACGCGCGGAACTCGGCGAGGTCGGTCGCGTAGCCTCTGAGCGTGTGCCTGGAGGCACCGCGCTGGAGATCGAGGTAGCGGAGAAACTCGGCCGCCGAATCCTTCATGGCCGCAGGCTCACGCCACCGAAGGGGCGACTTCTTCCTTGTAGCCGCACTCGCCGCGGATGCAGGCGCGGTTTCGCTTGCCGCCCCTGGCGATCCGCTCTGTCAGGAAAGCCGCGCCGCACCTCGGGCATGGCTCTGCGATAGGGCGCGCCCAGGCGACGAACTTGCAGTCGGGGTACTTGCTGCACGCGTAGAAGGTCTTGCCCCGCTTGCTCCGGCGCTCGACGAGCTGGCCGCCGCAGCCGGCCGCGGAGCAGGCGATCCCGAGGGTCACGGGCTTGGTCGTCTTGCACTCGGGGTAGCCCGAGCAGGCGATGAACTTTCCGAAGCGGCCGTGCTTGATGACCATGGGCTTGCCGCACGTCGGGCAGGCCTCGTCGGTCATCTCGTCGGTGGGCTTCTCGCGTCCGCTGAGGTCCTTGGTGTACTTGCAGTCCGGGTAGCCGGAGCAGGCCAGGAACTTGCCGAATCGTCCCCACTTCTCGAGGACGGGCTTGCCGCAGTCGGGGCACTTCTCTCCCGTGTCCTCCCCGACCTTGTTGTCCGGCATGCCCGACTTCGCCTTGCGGATGTCCTTGTCGAACTGCTTGTTGAACTTCCCGACCAGCTCGACCCAGTCGGCGTCGCCCTCCTCGACCTTGTCGAGCGACTCCTCGAGCTGGGCGGTGAAGTCGATGTCCATGATCTCCGGGAAGAACGGCACCAGCCGGTCCGTCACGAGCATCCCCAGCTCGGTCGGGAAGAGCGTGCCTTTCTCCCGCCGCACGTACTCGCGATCCTGGATGGTCGAGAGGATCTGGGCGTACGTGGACGGCCGACCGATCCCCCGCTCCTCGAGCGTCTTGACGAGCGAGGCCTCGGTGTAGCGCGGCGGCGGCTGGGTAAAGTGCTGCTTGGGGTCGAGCGCCAGGAGCTTGAGGATCTCGCCCTGGGTGAGCGGCGGCACCACGGCCTCCTGCTCCTCCTCGGGCACCGCCTCCGACTCTTCCCGTGACTCGACGTAGACCGCCATGAAGCCCGCGAACTTGAGCGTCGAGCCCTGGGCCCGGAAGAGGCACTTTCCGGCCGCGATGTCCGCCGCCACAGTGTCATAGACGGCCGGCAGCATCTGGCTCGCCAGGAAGCGCTCCCAGATCAGGCGGTAGAGCGCCAGCTGGTCCTTGGAGAGAAAGCGCGCCACCGCCTTGGGCTCCCGACCGACCGAGCTCGGCCTCACGGCCTCGTGGGCTTCCTGGGCGCTCTTCTTGGCCTTGTAGAACGGCGGGACATCGGGGAGATACTCCCGGCCGAGCCGTCCGGTGATCCAGCTCCGTGCCTCGTCCTGGGCCTCGCCCGCGACCCGCACGGCGTCGGTGCGCATGTAGGTGATGAGGCCGACCGCGCCCTCGCCACCCAACTCGATACCCTCGTAGAGCTGCTGCGCCAGCATCATGGTCTTCTTGGCCGTGAAGTGGAGCTTGCGGCTCGCCTCCTGCTGGAGCGTGGAGGTGATGAACGGCGGAGAGGGATTGCGCCGGCGCTCGCCGCGCGTGACGCTCTTGACCTGCCAGGTCGCACCGTGCAGCGACGTCATCACCGCCATGGTGGCGGCCTCGGTCGCCAGCGCGGCCTTCTCGCCCTTGACCTCGCGCAGGGTGGCGATGAACTCCGGCGGGTTCTTGCCCTTGAGCCGCGCGTGCAGAGACCAGTACTCGGTCGGGACGAAGGCCAGGACCTCACGCTCGCGCTCGGTGATGAGCCGCACCGCGACGGACTGGACGCGCCCGGCCGAGAGTCCCCGCCGGATCTTCTGCCAGAGCAACGGGGACAGCTTGTAGCCTACCAGCCGATCCAGGATGCGCCGGGCCTGCTGCGCGTCCACCTTGTTCGTGTCGATCTTGCCGGGGTGCTGGAAGGCCGCCTTGACCGCCCGCTCCGTGATCTCGTTGAACATGATCCGGTACGTCTTGGCCTTGGGCACTCCCAGCTCCTGGGCAAGGTGCCAGCCGATGGCCTCGCCCTCGCGGTCCGGGTCCGTCGCGATATAGAGGGCGCCGACCTTCTCGGCTGCCTTCTTGAGCTCGTCGAGCACCTTTTTCTTCGCGGGCAACACGCGGTAGTCGGGCTTGAAGCCCTTTTTCTCGTCCACCCCCAGATTGCTCTTGGGCAGGTCGCGGACGTGCCCCATCGAGGCCCTGACGATGAAGGTCGAATCCAGGTACTTCTGGATCGTCTTGACCTTGGTGGGCGATTCCACCACCACCAGCGACTTTGCCGACGCGGACGGCTTCCCAGGCGCGGACGACTTCGGGGGCGCGGACGACTTCCGGGGCGCCGGCGACTTCGCCTCCACCGGAGACTTCTTTGGGGCGACCTTGGCCTTCATCGGGGCCTCACCCGGCGAGCCTCACCTGTACGAAGCGCTTGCCGTCGAGCTGCCGGATGCGCCCCTCCACCTCGAGCGTGACGAGCTGGGCCGAAGCCCGGCCCACCGCCATCCCGCTCCTCTCGATGATGCTGTCGATGCCCACCGGCTCTTCGCCGATGAGCCGGAGGAGTAGACCCGCTTCCGTGTTGTCCTCGGGCGGAGGTTCCCCGTGCACATCAGCGCGCGTGAGCGGCAGCACGCGGACCCGATCGCGCCACCACAGGGGCAGCTGGCCTACGACGTCCTCCCAGCCCTGTATCAGCGCGGCACCGTCCTGGATCAGCCGGTGCGCGCCCACACTCCGCGGGCTCGTCAGCGGCCCGGGCACAGCCATGACCTCGCGGCCAAGCTCGCCCGCCAGCCCCGCCGTGATCAACGAGCCGCTCCTCGAAGCGGCCTCGACAACGACCACGCCCAGCGACAGGCCCGCGATGACACGGTTGCGAGCCGGGAAATACCCTGCGAGGGGCCGCGTCCCGGGCTCGAACTGCGACACGAGCGCGCCCCGCGCCTCGATCTCTCCCGCGAGCGCGCGGTTCTCGGGCGGGTAGATCACGTCCACTCCCGAGCCGAGCACCGCGATCGTCCGGCCACCGGCCCGGAGTGCTCCGCGGTGGGCGGCGCTGTCGATACCGCGAGCGAGTCCGCTCACCACCGTGACGCCGCGGGCTGCGAGGTCGGCCGCGAGTCGCTCCGCCACGGCCAAGCCGTAGGGCGTTGCCGCCCGCGAGCCGACGATGGCGATCGCGAGGGCGTCGTCCTCCGCGAGCGCGCCGCGCACGTACAGCCGCGCGGGCGGCGCCTGGATCTCGCGCAGGTTGGCGGGGTACGCCCTGTCGCCGAGCGCGATCTGCCTCAGCGCGCGGCCTGTCTCAGTCCGGATACGTTCGCGCGTGGTGTTCATGGTTTTGTCCGTCGGCTCGACGGAATGAAAATCAGTATAGCAGGCCGCTGAAAAAGGCCCATCTGCTTCGTTTAGCAGAAAGACTGTTGGGGCGCCCTCGGCCGCACGCTCGTGGCAGTTCGAGCTGAGGGGCCGAGCCCCGAGGCGAGGGCTGAGACAGTCGTACGCCTCGCTTGCGGATCGACTCAGCCCTCGTCTCGCGCCGGCCAGCAGCCGCCGCTCAACTCGAACGGCGGCGCGCCGCCTCGCATCTGGACCTTTTTGAGCGGCCTGCGGGCTTTTCAGCATCCTGCTACTGCCGGGCGGCGGGCCGCGAAGCCAGGAGCGTGCGGGCCTGCCGGGCCGCGTCGCTCTTCGGAAACTGCTTGACCACCTGCTCCCAGGAAGCCTTCGCGCGCGACACGTCCCCCAGCGCGCGCTGGCAGAGGCCGATCTTCAGCAGGGCCTCGGAGACCTGGGCGGCCTGCGCGTAGCCGTCCACCGTCTTCTGGAACTCGCCGATCGCCTGGCGGTAATCGCGCTGGCGGTAGTACGCCTCGCCGATGTGGTTCTGCGCGACCGCCGCCTGCGGGTGGCTGGGGAACTGGGCAACGAACTCAGTGAACTCGAGCGCCGCCTGCCCGTCGTCTCCGGCGCGGAACTTGGCGAGCGCAGCGGCGAAAATCCGATCCGACTCGGCATTGCGCGAGGGAGGCGCGGCCGGCGCGGCGGGACTCGGCGCTGGAGCGGGAATCGGTTCGGGCGCGAGGGCCGGCGCCGGAGGCGGCACGAAAGGAGAAGCGGGGCGCGACTCCGGCGATACGAGCGTCGCGCGCAGAGAGCGCGCCGCGCCCTCGGCTTCGCTCAGCAACGCCTGGAGCTTCGCGTTCTGCTCGCTGAGATTCTTGATCTCGGCCACGAGGAATGCCTGCTGCGCATCCATTGCCTTGACGTCGCCCGCAAGGCGCGTGATCTCCTGCGCCTGCGCGTCTTGCGCGTTCTTCATGTCGGCCAGCGTGACCATGGCCGGTGGCGCGGCCTGAGGTGTCTGAGCGCCGCGGCCGCTCGTGCAGCCGACCACGAGTGCTGCCGCGGCCACGCCGCAGAGCAGCGCGCGGACGGGGAGTGAGAGCATCATCGACACCGTAGCACCCGCCTTCACGCCAAGTCAAACTCGCGGCCCGCACGCCCGGCATTTCTGGTACTGGGCCAAGTTGCGAGCCAGACGAGGCCCGAGGGAGCCAGTGACGCGAGGCGTACGTGGGTGTACGTCGAGCGTCGCTGGCGACCGAGAACGTGGCTGTTCGAGCTGAGTGGCCCTGCCGCGAGGCGAGGGCTGAGGTGATCTGGCGAAGCAAATTGGCCCAGTACCCAACTTTGACTCGCCGGGCCCTTTCTCACTAGCATGCGCACATGGGCGACGTCGCTTGGCCCTTCTGCGTCTCGGCCGTGGGCGCAGGCGCGGCGTTCGGCTACCTCATCCAGCGCGGCGGCTTCTGTCTCATGCGGGCGCTGGCCAACCTCTTCCTCATGGGCGACGCGGCCATCGCGCGCGCGTACGTGCTGGCCCTCCTCGTCGCCATGGCCTCCGTGCAGGCGCTCGCGGCATCCGGGCTCGTCGAGTTCCCCATCAGGCCGTTCCACTGGATGTCGAACTGCACCGGCGGGCTCGTCTTCGGCGTGGGCATGGTGCTGGCCGGCGGCTGCTCGGTATTAGCGGACCTCGCGAAGCAGAATGACCGGGACGCTTCCGCCCGCCTCGACCGTCGTGTCGCCCGGCACGACAGCCAGACCATCGGCGGCGACCATGGAGCGCAAGATCCCCGAGCTCTGGTCGCCCGTCAGCCGCGCGCGATAGCCGCTGTCCTCCCCAACGGACAGCGTCACGCGAAGGTAGCCGCGGCGCCTTCCCGGGTTGGTGATGGGCGCCTCCGCGCGCGCCCGGACGATGGGCCGCTGGAGCCGCGCGTGACCGCCGAGCCTCAGGAGCGCGGGGCGCACGAAGAGCTCGAAGGTGACCATGGCCGAGACCGGGTTGCCCGGCAGCGCGAAGACGGGCAGCGCGCGATTACCCGCGGTCGGGATGGTCGCGAAGGCGATGGGCTTGCCGGGCCGCATGTCCACGAGCCAGAGGTGCTGCTCCGCGCCGAGACGCTCGAGCGCGGCCTTCACGAAATCGTGCTCGCCGACCGAGACGCCCGCCGAAGAAATCACGAGATCGCAGTCGAGGCCCCACCGGAGACGCGCCTCGATGTCTCCAAGCCGGTCAGCGGCCACTCCCAGTGAGATGGGCTCACCGCCCGCCTCGGCGATCTGCGCCATCAGCGAATACGTATTCGAGTTCAAGATCTGCCCCGGTCCCGGGTGCCCGCCCAGGTCCACGATCTCGTCGCCCGTGGACAGAACGCCGACTCGCGGCCGCCGGAGCACGCGCACCTGCGAGCGGCCGAGCGCCGCCAAGAGACCCATCTCGGCGGGGCCCAGCAACCGCCCGCGTTCGAGGACGCCCTCGCCTGCCCGAATATCCTCGCCCTGGGGGCGGATGAAATCGCCCGTCTTGACCGGGCGCGACACGACGATCGCTCCACCGTCCGTGCTCACGTCTTCCTGGGG
>JACORX010000186.1 GCA_016179165.1 Candidatus Rokuibacteriota bacterium
ATCCAGGCGTTCATCATGTTCCTGAACGCCCGCTTCTATATGTCCACCAACGTCTACTATCACCGGACCACGCGAGGCATCGACCTGCACCTGAAGGAGATCTTCCGCGATACCATCCGGCTCATGTTCCCCTACGACCTCAACAAGGACCTGGCGCCCTATCTCCACCTGACCGAGTGGACCCTGCTCGAAGAGGTCGCGCGCTGGCAGGACGCCGGCGATCCCGAGCGCAAGACCCTCGGCCAGGAGTGGCGGCACATCCTCGACCGGCGGCTCAAGTGGCGGATGGCCCACGAGGTCGTCCTCGATCTCTTCGAGCCGCGCAGGGGGTTCGGCTTCATGAAAGCCGAGGAGGTCGAGCAGCGCGTGCGCGAGCTCCTGCCGGCGGCGATGCGGGACTTCCCGTTCAAGATCGACATGGCCCAGCAGGACCCGCGGCCGCTCAACCCCATCGGGATGCAGGATCGCCAGATCTACGTCTACGACTCGGCCACGCGCACCGTGTCGGCGGAGCCGCTCAAGGAGCTGCTCAAGTACCTGCCCGGCAAGGTCGCGCAGTGCCGCATCTTCGCCAAGACCCACGAACACGATCAGGCGCTTGCGAAGGCGCTCAACCAGGCGCTCGGAGAAGAGCGCCCCGCCCACCCGACCAACCTCTAGTCGCCAACCCTGGTCGCCAACCCAAAGACCTGAGGGCTCACCGATGGACACTTATCGCGGCGTCGACTACTACGGCATCGAGGCCTTGCTGACGGAAGAGCAGCGGATGGTGCGGGACGCCGTCCGGGACTGGGTGGAGAAGGAGTTCGTGCCGATCGTGAGTCGGCACCACCGCGACGAGACGTTCCCGCTCGAAGTCGCCAAGCCGCTCGGCGAGATGGGCGTCTTCGGCGCCACGCTCAAGGGTTACGGCTGCGCCGGCCTCGACAACGTCGCGTATGGGCTCATCATGCAGGAGCTCGAGCGCGGGGATTCGGGGCTGCGCTCCTTCGCCTCGGTGCAGAGCGGCCTCGTCATGTACCCGATCTACGCCTACGGCTCGGAAGCGCAGAAGGAGAAGTGGCTGCCGCGGCTCCAGTCCGGGCAATCGCTCGGCTGTTTCGGGCTGACCGAGCCGGATCATGGATCCGACCCGGGCTCCATGGCGACGCGCGCCATCAAGAAGGGGAACGAGTACGTGCTCAACGGCACCAAGCTCTGGATCACCAACGGTTCGGTCGCCGAGGTCGCCGTGATCTGGGCCAAGGGCGACGACGGCGAGATCGGCGGCTATCTGGTCGAGCGCGGCACGCCCGGTTTTTCGACGCTCGACATCCACGGCAAGTTCTCCATGCGCGCGTCGATCACGTCGGAGCTCGCCTTCGCCGACTGCAAAATTCCGCTCGAGAGCAAGCTGCCCGGCGCCAAGGGGCTCAAGGGACCGCTCGGCTGTCTCTCCCAGGCCCGCTACGGGATCGCGTGGGGGGCGATCGGCGCGGCCATGGGCTGCTACGACTGGGCGCTCAAGTACTCCCAGCAGCGCATACAGTTCGGGAAGCCGATCGGCTCGTTCCAGCTCGTCCAGCAGTAGCTCGTCTGGATGATCACGGAGATCACCAAGGCCCAGCTCCTGTGCCTGCGCCTGGGCCAGCTCAAGGATGAGGGCAAGGTCAGGGCGCAGCAGATCTCCATGGCCAAGCGGAACAACGTCCAGATGGCGCTCGACACGGCGCGCCTGGCGCGCGACATCCTGGGCGCCGCCGGCATCGTGGACGAGCACCCGATCATCCGCCACATGCTGAACCTCGAGACGGTCAACACCTACGAGGGCACCCACGACATCCACACGCTGATCGTGGGGCGCGACATCACGGGTCTCGACGCCTTCGGCATGTGAGCGGCGCGACGACGAGCGACCCGGCGACGTGGCGCGTGCGTCAGGCGGGCAGCGCCGCGTACAGCTCGACGGTGTGGCCGTCGGGATCCTTGATGCAGAAGCAGGGCGTCGCGCCGCCCGTTTCGCCGAAGGGATGAAGCCCAGCCCGCTCCGCCTCGCGGCGCGCAGCCTGCAATGCCTCGCGAGTGCTGCCGACGCAGAAGGCGACGTGGTAGAGGCCGGGCGCTCCGGCGGGAAGGGGCGGCGCGTCGACGCGCGCCACCTCGAGCGAGACGTCGTGGTGGTGGGCGCCGGTGGAGAGAAAGACGATGCGCCCGTCCTTGCCGCGCCCCGTCTCGCGGAGCCCGAGGACGTCTCGATAGAACCGAACGGACGTAGCGAGGTCGCGCACGAAGAGGGAAACGTGTCCCAACTCGGTGACCCGCATGGTGGCGGTAGTGTAGCATGGGGGGTCTATGACGCCCGACTCGAGCCGCGCTCGCGCTGAGGAGAGCCCGCCCGTGAGCCTCCTCTGCCGCTTCCAGGATGGCGAGCAGACGCTGCTCATCGACCAGCGCGGCAAACGCCATCTCATCATGCTGCGAAAGGGCGAGACCTTTCACTCCGACCGCGGGTGGATCAAGCACGAGGACATCATCGGACAGCCCGACGGCTCGTGGGTACGCACCTCCAAGGGCACGCGTTGCCTCGCGCTTCGCCCGACGCTGGCCGAGTACGTGCTCGACATGCCGCGTGGCGCCCAGGTCATCTACCCGAAAGACCTTGCCATGGTCCTCTTCTGGGCCGACATCTTCCCGGGCGCGCGCGTGCTCGAGGCGGGGATGGGGTCGGGCGCGCTGACGCTGGCGCTCCTGCGCGCCGTCGGGCCCGAGGGCAAGGTCATCACTTACGAGCAGCGCGAGGATTTCGCGCGGCGCGCACTCGCCAACATCCATATGCGCATGGGCGAGGTGTCGAACCTCGCCGTCCGGCTGCGGCCCGTGGAGGAGGGGCTCGCCGAGGAGGAGCCGGTGGACCGGGCCGTCTTCGACCTGCCCGAGCCGTGGCATCTGGTCGAGCCCGTCACGCGCGTGCTGCGCTCGGGCGGTGTCTTCCTCTCCTATGTGCCCACGATCATCCAGTCCCACCAGCTGTCCGAAGCGTTGCGCCGGCACCCCGGCTATTCGCTCGTCGAGACCTTCGAGACGTTGATGCGGCCGTGGAACATCGACGGGCTGTCGGTGCGTCCCTTCCATCGGATGGTTGCGCACACGGGCTTTCTCACCGTCGCGCGACGCGTGGTGCCGGAGGAGGGCGGGGCGCAGCCCCACGTCGAGCATTCCGAGGGCCACTGAGTGCTGCTCGAGCGCTGCTTCGGTCTGGCGCGCTCGGGGGCGACAGTGGGCGGCGAGGTCCGAGGGGGCCTGACCACCTTCATGGTCATGGCCTACATCATCTTCGTGAACCCGGCCATCCTGGGCTTCGCCGGCATTCCGGCGCTGCAGGGGCAGGGGCCGCCCTTCGCGGCCACGCAGGCGGCGACGTGCCTCGTGGCGGGAGTCATGACGATCGCCATGGGGCTCGCGGCCAACTACCCGCTCGCCCTCGCCTCGGGGATGGGGCTCAACGCCGCCGTCGCATTCCAGCTCGTGGCCGGCATGAAGCTGCCGTGGCAAACCGCGATGGGCGTGGTCGTACTCGAGGGCGTGGCCATCACGGTCTTCGTGCTCACCGGACTCCGCGAGGCGATCATGCGCGCCATCCCCGCCTCGCTGAAGCGGGCCATCGGCGTCGGCATCGGGCTCTTCATCCTCTTTATCGGCTTCAACGCGGCGGGCATCGTCAAGTCCGGCCCGCCGGGGGTGCCGCTGACGCTCGGCGACCTCACCTCCGCGCCGGTCGCGGTGTCGCTCTTCGGGCTGCTGCTGATGCTGTGGTTCCAGTCCCGCGGCACGACGGGCGGGCTCCTGCTCGGCATCATCCTGACCACGGCGCTGGCGATGGGAGTCAACGCGTGGACGGGGGGCCGTGCCTTCCCGCTGCCGGGGCAGGCCGTGATCCCGGCGCGCTTCGTCGCCTGGCCCGACTTCTCGAGCCTGGGCGCCGGCTTCGACCTCTCGATCTTCGCCCGCGTCGGGGTCCTGACCGCCATCGTCACGATCTTCTCCGTCATGCTGTCGGACTTCTTCGACACCATGGGCACGGTGATCGGGGTGGGCGCCGAGGCGGGATGGCTCACTCCCGACGGCAGGCTACCGCGCCTGAATCGCGTCCTGCTCGTCGATTCGCTGGCGGCGGTGGCGGGCGGGGCGGCGGGCGCGTCGTCGGCAACGACCTACGTCGAGTCGGCGGCCGGCGTTGCGGCCGGCGCGCGCACCGGCCTCGCCTCCGTGGTCACGGGCGGCTGTTTTCTCCTGGCGCTGTTCTTCGCTCCCGTGGCAGGCGTGGTGCCCGCCCAGGCGACGGCGCCCGCGCTGATCCTGGTCGGCTTTCTCATGACCTCGCTCGTCCGGGACATTCCCTTCGGCGACCTCGAGGAGGGATTTCCGGCGCTCCTGACCGTGACGCTGATGCCCTTTACGTACTCGATCACCGACGGCATCGGGGCGGGCTTCGTCTCCTACTGCGCCATCAAGCTCCTGCGCGGCAAGGGGGGAGAGGTCCACGGCATGATGTACGGAGCCGCAGCCGCCTTCGTCATCTACTTCGCCCTGCCCGTCATCCGCCCGCTCCTTCGGATCTAGCCGCGGGCGGATCTAGCCGCGGGGTCCTGTGGTAGGCTAGTTGCTCTGCCGCGTCGCCGGCTGAATCTACCCTCAAGGAGGTCGCGTTGCTGATCGGAGCCATGCGGGAGTATTTCAAGGGGTTGAAGCTCAT
>JACORX010000174.1 GCA_016179165.1 Candidatus Rokuibacteriota bacterium
CCCACGGATCGGCCGCCGCCGTCCTGCGCTATTCTTGGGCCCTATGACCACCCCGTCCCTCTCGCTCAGCGGCGTTCGCGTGCTCGATCTCTCCCGCGTCATCGCCGGCCCCTGGTGCGGCGCTCTCCTGGCCGACCTCGGGGCCGACGTCATCAAGGTCGAGGACACGGGTACCGGCGACGAATCCCGCACCTGGCCGCCCCACAAGGACGGTGAAGCCGCGGCCTATCTCCTCTTCAACCGCAACAAGCGCGGCATGACGCTCGATCTCAAGGCCCCGGAGGCGGTGGAGGTCGTCAAGGCCCTCGTCGGGTCGTCCGACGTCCTCATCGAGAACTTCCGCACGGGCACCATGGAGAGCTTCGGCCTCGGTTACGAGCCGCTGGCGGCGACCAACCCCCGGCTCATCTACTGCTCGGTCTCAGCCTTCGGCCGGACAGGGCCGCGCAAGGACGCGCCGGGCTACGAGGCGCTGATGCAGGCCTTCTCCGGCATCATGTCCATCACCGGCGAGCCGGGCGGCCAGCCGGTGCGCGCGGGCGTGTCCTTTCTGGATCTCTCGACGGGCATGCTCTGCGCCATGGGCGTCTGCGCCGCCCTGATCCAGCGGGAGCGCACCGGGCTCGGCCAGCGGGTCGACGGCTCGCTGCTCGAAACCGCGGTGAGCCTGCTGGCCTTCCACGCCGAGGGGTACCTCCTGACCGGCGCCATCCCCAAGGCGCTCGGCTCGGGGCATCCGTCGCTCTCGCCCTACCGCAACTTCAAGTGCAAGGACGGCCAGTGGATCTTCATCGCCGCGGCCAACGACCGCTTCTGGCTGAAGCTCGCCGGCGCGCTCGGCAGGGGCGACCTGGCGGCCGACCCGCGCTTCGCGGCCAACCAGCAGCGGGTCAAGAACCGCGTCGAGCTCGAGGCGCTGCTGGAGCGAGAGATCGCCGAGCGGGACCGCGACACGCTCTTGAAGCTCCTGGCCGAGGCCGACGTCCCCGCCACGCCCGTCAACACGGTGGACCAGGTCATGACCGACCCGCAGACGGTCGAGCGCGGCATCGTCCAGAAAGTGACGCACCCGACGCTCGGCGAGATCCCCGTGGTCGGGACACCGCTCAAGTTCTCGCGCATGACGCCGGGAGTGCGGCGTGCCGCGCCGCTCCGCGGCGAGCACACCGACCAGATCCTGGCCGAGTGCGGCCTCGCCCCCGAAAAGATCCGCGAGCTCCGAGACAAGAAAATCGTTCTGTAACCGGAGGGCAGCCATGTTCGGTCTCCGCAAACTGTCGATGATCGCGAAGGACGAGGCGCTTCCCGGCCGCGTGGCGGCCATGCCGGTGCCGGCGGCGCATTTCGTGAGCGGCGCTCGCCTCGAGCCGCCTTTCCCCGCCGGCACGGAGCTGGCGCTCTTCGGCATGGGCTGCTTCTGGGGCGAGGAGCGCGTGTTCTGGCAGGCGCCGGGCGTGTACTCGACCTCGGTCGGCTACGCGGGCGGCTTCACGCCCAACCCGACGTACGAGGAAGTCTGCAGCGGCCTGACGGGGCATACGGAAGTCGTGCGGGTCGTCTTCCAACCTGCCTCGATCTCCTACGACAGGCTGCTCCGCCTCTTCTGGGAGGGCCACGACCCGACGCAGGGCATGCGCCAGGGCAATGACACGGGCACCCAGTACCGCTCCGCCATCTACTGCTACGGCGAGGCCCAGCTTCGAGCCGCCCAGGCGTCGAAGGACGCGTACCAGCGGGCGCTGGGCAAGGCGGGCTACAAGGCGATCACCACGGAGATCCGCGAAGCGCCCGACTTCTACTACGCGGAGGATTACCACCAGCAGTATCTCGCGAAGAACCCGCACGGCTACTGCGGCATCGGCGGAACCGGCGTCAGATGTCCGGCCGGTCTTGCGACGGTCTAGGGTCCGGATGCGAGGCGGCGGGCGTCAGCGGGCGAGCGACATCTCGGACACGATCAGGCGGTAGTCGGCGCGCGGCTTGAACGAGACACGGCGGCTCACGCCGTACACGACAATCTCAGTGTACAGCCGCCCGTGGCCGCCTGGCAATGGGCAGGAGGGCATAGTCCGAATGGCTCTTGCCCCGGAGGGTCGTGTCGTCTATCCTCAGGGTCCATTCACTTTCGGGCCGCGCCCGCAATGACCAGTCGACAGCTCACGCATGGAGGCTCTCAAATGACCAATGCGCCGGTAGCCAGCTACAGCCTGATCGTCAGGATCCGCATCGTGAACACCCCCGGCATGCTCGGCAAGGTGACGTCCGCCATCGGCGCCGAGGGCGGCGACATCGGCGCCATCGACATCGTCGAGGTGGGGCGCGAGGTCACCCGCGACATCAGCTTCAAGGCCAGCGACGAGGCCCACGGCCAGCGGATCACCGACCGTATCCGCGGCATCGAGGGCGTCACGGTCGTCCACGTCTCAGACCGCACCTTCCTGATGCACCTGGGCGGCAAGATCGAGGTCAAGGGGCGCGTGGCGGTGAAAACCCGCGACGACCTGTCCATGGCCTACACCCCGGGCGTGGCGCGCGTCTGCATGGCCATACACCATGACCCCGAGAAGGCCTACACGCTGACGATCAAGCAGAACACCGTTGCCGTGGTCTCGGACGGCTCGGCGGTGCTCGGGCTCGGGGACATCGGTCCCAACGGCGCGCAGCCGGTCATGGAAGGCAAGGCGCTCATCTTCAAGGAGTTCGCCGGCGTGGACGCCTTCCCGCTCTGCCTCAACACCAAGAACGTGGACGAGATCGTGATGATCGTAAAGG
>JACORX010000188.1 GCA_016179165.1 Candidatus Rokuibacteriota bacterium
CGCGGCCAGCTTCGCCACCCTACGCATGCGTGAATCGCAGCCCTGCGGGCTGCGGACACTTGCGAAGGGCCCACTCCGCAGGCCGCGCCACGGCCGCCCCCGACGCCACCCGCCCGACGGGGCGTGAGCCGGTCGTGGAGAATGCGGGCTACGTCAATCTGATGTCGAGCCAGCCGAGCGGTGTGACAGTTGCGCGCTCATTCTCACGCAGAACCACGGTGGTGGTGGAGGACTCGAAGATGGCCGGGCCTTTGACCTCGAGCCCGCGCCGGACGCGCTCGAGATCGTAGACCGGCGCCTCGAGCCAGCGGGTCATGTAGACGCGACGGCTCTTCGGCTGCGCGTCGCCGCTGCCGGCGGCCGATTGCTCCGCGGGGAGGCTCGGCAGCTCGCCGATGACGGCAACGCGGGCGTTGACCAGGACCACGTCCTGGCCGGGCGCGCTGTAGGTGTAGAGCTCCTCGTGGCGGCGATGGAAGCGCTCGACGACCTGGTCCATGAGATCCGCGGCGTCCACGTTCACACCTTCGAGCGGGACGGTGATCTCGAAGGTTTGCTCGCCGTAGCGCATGTCCACGGCGCGGCGGACACGAACGCGCCCCGTGAAGTCGGCGCCGAGACGGCGGCGGCCTTCAGCCTCCATGTTCGCGAAGAGCTTCCTGAGTCGCGCCCCGCCCACCTTCTGCGCCTCGCCGACGTGGGTCAGCACCAGCTCGTGGCGGAGATCGGTCGCCAGCATGCCCCACGCCGAGAGCACGGCGGCGGCCCGCGGGACGACGACGCGAGTGATCTCGAGCATGCGCGCGACCTCGGTGATGTGGAGCCCGGCCGCGCCGCCGAAGGCCAGGAGCGCGAAGCGGCGCGGGTCGGCACCGCGGCGCACGGACACGAGGCGGATGCCCTCGGCCATGTTGGTGTTGACCACGCGCTGGATCCCTTCTGCCGCCGCCACCGCGCTGACGCCGAGACGCTTCGCTACGGCGGCCACCGTGCGCTCGGCCGCTGTCGCGTCGAGGCGCGCGCGCCCGCCCAGGAAGTTGGCGGGGTCGAGGAAGCCCAGCACCACGTTGGCGTCGGTGACCGTCGCCGCCGTGCCGCCCCGGCCGTAGCAGGCCGGTCCCGGCACGGCGCCCGCGCTCTCCGGCCCGACGTGGAGGATGCCGCCGGCGTCGACGTAGGCGATCGATCCGCCGCCCGCGCCCAGCGTGTGGATGTCGATGGCGGGCAGCGCGACCTTGCTCGGCCCCACGGTCTTGTCGCCGGTCAGCTGGGGCTCGCCGTTCTGGAGGAGCGCAATGTCGGTGGACGTGCCGCCCATGTCGAAGGTGATCAGGTCGCCGTGGTTCAGGAGCCGCGCCGCGTGCCGGCTGCCCGCGATGCCGCCCGCGGGGCCGGAGAGCACCGCGCCCGCGGCGAGCCTGACCGAATCCGCGACGCCGGCGACGCCGCCGTGGGACTGCATGATGAGGACCTGGCGCCGGTAGCCTGCCGCCTTGAGCCGCTCGTCGAGGCGACCAAGATAGACGGCCAGCGCCGGTCCGACATAGGCGTTCACCACTGTCGTGCCGAAGCGCTCGTACTCCTTGATCTGCGGCAGGACTTCGGAGGAGAGGCTGACGTAGGCGCCCGGCATCAAGCGCCGGAGTGCCCGGCCTGTCGCCTGCTCGTGTCTCGCGTTGCTGTAGGAGTGGAAATAGCAGACGGCAACCGAGTTGACGCCCATGCGCTTGAGCCGGGCGATGGCCGCCTCGAGGGAGCGGCGGTCGAGCGGCGTCGCGACCTTCCCGTCGAACCGCATGCGTTCCCGCACCCCGAGCCTGCGCCCACGCGGCGCGAGCGGGATCGGCGGCGGCATGCGCAGGTTGTAGCGGTCATCCTTGAGCCCCTCGCGCATCTCGATGATGTCGCGGTGCCCTTCGGTCGTGAGGATGCCGACCTTGGCGCCCTTGCGCTCGAGGAGCGCGTTGGTCGCCACCGTGGTCCCGTGGACGATGAGATCGGTCGCCGCCAGCAGTGCCCGAGCATCCGTGGCAAGTTCGGTTGCCAGGAGCCCGATGCCGTCCATGACGCCGATCGATGGGTCCGCCGGCGTCGAACCGGATTTCGCAATGACCACACGCCCTTTGCCGTCCACCGCTACGAGATCCGTGAAGGTGCCGCCGACGTCGACACCTATGCGGTACATGTCAGCGCCCCCCACGCTTCCGGGCGCGCGCGCCGTTCTTCCGCTTCACGAAGCCGTTCTCGAGGTCCGAGGCCCGGGCCGCCGGCTCGCGGCGCGACGGCTTGCCCCAGCCGCCGCCACCCGCGGAAACGATGTCGAAGACGGCGCCGGGCGGAATGGGAATGCCGACCTCCTTGGTTTTGAGGACGCGCCGCTTGCCGCCGGCCACCATGACGTAGCGGTGGGGCAGGCCGTCCTTGCCGCCGAGGATGCCGTAGGAGGGATGGCGCACGCCGTCCCCGGCTGTGTTGCCCTTGGCGACCGCTGTCGTCTCCATTCTCAACGTCAGAACGGAACCCACCCCACCGCGGAACTGTCCGTTGCCGAAGGAGTCGGGACGGAATTCGTGGCGCTCGAAGAACAACGGAAAGCGCGCCTCGGCTACCTCCACGCTGCCGAACTTGATGCCGCCTGCCGCCTGGCCTTCGCCGGCGGTCTCCCACCCGTCACCGGCGGAGGAGGCACCGCCGCCGCCGCGCGCGTGAAAGAGGTGCCAAATGCAGGGACGCTGGGTGCGCGGGTTCTTGCCCGAGATCGCGATCCGGAAGCGGCGCGACCAGCCGGCAATGACCCGGTCCGGGCAGCTCCGGGCCAGCGCCTTGATGACGACCTCGCCGATCTCCTGGGCGCAGTGGTTGGTGCAGAGGGTCATGGGCGCGGGCGGGTAGGGCCAGACCACGGTGCCCTGCTTGAGCTTGACCGTCACCGGCCGGAACATGCCTTCGTTCTTGGGCGTCCGCGGATCGACGAGGTAGGCGAGGGCCATGTAGACGGACGCCATCGTGTTCGGGTAGGACGAGTTGATGAAGCCGATCACCTGAGGATGACAGTCCGTCAGGTCCACGACGAGGCCGTCGCCCTTCTTGGTGACGGTCGCCCGGATCCCGACGTCGGTGATGCCGTGGCCGTCGTCGTCCAGGAACTGCTCGGCGCGGAAGACGCCGTCCTTCCAGGTGGCGATGCACTCGCGGGTCTGGCGCTCGGTCGAGTCCAGGACCTCGCCCAACGCCGCGAGCACGGTGTCGAGCCCGTACTCGTCCACCAGGCGCAGGAGGCGGCGCTCGCCCACGCGGGCCGACCCCATCATGGCGCGCAGGTCGCCCAGGAAGTCCCGCGCGTGGCGCACGTTGGTCGCCACCATCTGCATCACGTCGTCCCGGAG